>DATHJG010000376.1:0-4306 GCA_035489875.1 Solirubrobacteraceae bacterium
TTGCGCAGCTCGAGCGGCTCGACCGCTTGGGCCGCGCTGTCGTTGAACGTCCCCACGAAGCCGACACCGAGCCCACCCAGGGCCACGATGGCGGCGAGCGTGAGGACGGCCATCTTTGCCGTCATCGGAGCTCACCTCCTGATTGGATTACCGGTCCATCGTCGGTCGCGGCCGTGAGCCCGCTGTGAGGCCGGCGTGAGAGTCCTCTCACCCGGGCTCCAGCCCGCGCAGGCGCGCGGCGCCACCCGGCCGGAAGCGGCTCAGCCGCGGCGCGGGCAACCGCGCCACGACCGCCTGCAGCTGCTCGTCGAGCTGCGCGAGCGACGGCCGATCCACCGGGCGCGGCGCGAGGCAGCCCGCGACCAGCGCGGCGAGCGGAGCGGGCACGTGTCGCGGCAGCGGTGCGGGCGCGGCGCGCAGCTGCGGAAAGCGGTCGCCGTCGGGCGGGAACGGCGGGACGCCGGCGAGCGCCTCGAACAGGGTGGCGCCCAGGCCCCACACGTCGGTCGCGGGCGCCAGCTCGCCGAAGCGGGAGGGCTCGCACTGCTCGGGCGCCATGTACGGGTCGGTGCCGACCGGCGCGTCGAGCGCGATCGTAACCTCCCCGAAGGCGAGCGGCGAGGAACGAGCCCGCTCGCCTGGCAGGCGAAACCCTTGTCTCCGCCGCGCGACGCTCAGGTCGATCAGGCGCGGTCGCCCGGCCATGATGATGTTGCTCGGCTTGATGTCGAGGTGCACGACCTCCTCGGCCGCGAGATAGCGCAGCAGCCGCACGACCTCCAGGCCGAGCGGCAGCAGCTGCTCGATCGCCACGCCGTCGCGCCGGATCAGCGTCGACAGCCGCGGGCCCTCGATGTGCTCGAGCACCAGATGCGGCCGAGGGCCGTCCAGCACCGCCCCGAAGCTGCGCAGCAGCAGCGGATGCGCGAGCTCGCGCAGCAGCGCGGCCTCGGTCGCCAGCGCCTGCCGGGCGGCGGCCTCCCGGACCTGGTGCGGACGCAGCAGCTTCGCCACGACCAGCGCGTGCAGGTGCTCGTCCCAGGTCAGGTACGCCTCGTGGCGCCGGCCGCCGCCGAGCAGCCGCAGGGCGCGGCGCCCCGGGACGATCACATCTCCTTCGGCGAGCTGCCAGGACGTCGTCGCATGGCCGCCTCGGGGCGGCGGAGGAGCGGCAGCGGTCATCGGGTCAACGCTTCCGTCCCGCCATGAACCACCCATGAGCCGCGCATGAGAAACCCCTCACGTTCCATCAGCCGCAGCCCGACGCGGACGTAGTCGAGCGTCTCGCGATACGGCGGCACGCCTCCGTAGCGGCGCACGACGCCGGGCCCGGCGTTGTACGCCGCGAGCAGGAGCCGTGGCCGGGTCGAGCGGATCATCCGCCGCAGCGCGACCACGTAGCGCGCGGCGGTGGCGAAGCCGTCGTGCGGATCGTGCACGCGCCGCCGCCCGTCTCCGTCGCCGTCGACGCGGTAACGCTGCCAGACGCGGCCGCAACTGGACACGACGCAGAGCTGCGCCGGCCCTGCGCAGCACCCGACGCGGTTCACACCCGACCGGACCCCCGGCAGGCGGCTGCGGCCGTGCCGCGACTCGTTGTAGCCGATCGCGGCGATCAGCTCGGGCGCGACACCGAAGCGGTCGCCCGCGACCGCGTAGACGCGCGCCATCCCTGGCGGCGGCTTCTCAGCGGCCAGGGCGCCGGCAGGAGCAGGAGATGCGGCGAGCAACGTGAAGGCCGCCAGCAGCGGGCGGACGCGTGAGGAAAGCATGGCGACCGTTGTCGCCATCGGCCGTGAGATGGCGCTGAGCCCGCCATGAGACGTCCCTCATGCGGCGCTCGGGGCCAGGAGCGACGGTGGGCCGAACATGAGAATACTCTCACCTTGGTCTCATGTTCTCGCCACGCGCGCGTGCGACGTTGGCCGCGTGACTGCACGAACCGTCGCCGTCGTGCTCGCGCTCATCGTGCTGGCGGTGGGTGGGTGCGCGGGCGCGGTCGAGCTCACGCGGCCGGCCGCATTGCAGGACGTGCCGCCGATTCGGGTGGACCCGGACGCAGGCGCGCAGGCGGAGCCGCGGCGCGCGGATCGCCGGCAGGCGCGCGAGCGCCGCGCCGCGCGCGCCGAGCGACAGCGCCGAGTCGCGCGTGAGCGCGCCCAGCGGCGGCGTGAGGAGCGCGAGCGTCGGGGCGGCGTCGAGTCTCCGGCTCCGCCTGCGGCGCCATCCCCGGCGGCGCCTCCGAGCGGCGACGACGACGATGATGAGGGCGGTGCGAGTCGCCCCGACGACGACCGCGCGCCCGCGCCCGCGCCGACCGCAGCGCCTCCGCCCCCTCCACCTGCCCCGGCCCCGGCGCCGCCACCGCCGTCGGACGACGACGACGCGGGCGACGATGACGACGACGACGGGGGCGATGACGGTTGAGCCCCGACCTGCGCCGGCGGCTGGATCCGCGGCGGCTCGTGGCCGGCGCCCGCACGCGCGTGCTGCTGGCGTTCGTGGTGCTGCTGGCGCTCTCGACGCTCGCCTCGACACTGGCGTTGCGCCAGATCCTGCTCGCGCGCGCCGGCGAGCGGGTCGAGGGGGCGCTCGTGCAGGAGGTCCACGAGTTCCGCAGGCTGGTGGAACGCGGGCAGAACCCGCTGACCGGCGAGCCGTTCGGCGGCGACATCAAGGGGCTGTTCGACGTCTTCCTGCAGCGCAACGTCCCCGGCGAGGGCGAGGCGATCTTCACGTTCGTCGACGGCCGCCTGTACAAGTCGACCGACGAGGTGCCCAGCCAGCGGCTGCTCGACCGCGTGCTCGAGCTCGGGGCCACGAGCCGCACCGAGCGCGGCGAGGTGGAGACGCCCGCGGGCGCGTTCCGCTACCTCGCGGTGCCGGTGGAGGTCGGCGAGCGGCCGCGCGGCGATTTCGTGGTCGCGGCCGACCTCGGCCAGGAGCGGCGCGAGGTGGCCGAGGCCGTGCAGGTCGCGGCAGGCGTCGCGCTCGCCGTGCTGCTGATCGCCTCGGCACTCGCGTGGGTGATCGCCGGGCGCGTGCTGGCGCCGCTGCGCACGCTGCGCACGACCGCGCAGGCGATCACGGAGTCCGACCTCACGCGCCGGCTCGAGGTGCACGGCGGCGACGAGATCGCCGAGCTGGGGCGCACGTTCAACGCGATGCTCGACCGGCTCGAGGGGGCGTTCGCCGGCCAGCGCGCGTTCGTGTCGGACGCCGGCCACGAGCTGCGCACGCCGATCACGATCGTGCGCGGCCACTTGGAGCTGCTCGGCGAGGACCCGGCCGAGCGCGAGGAGACGGTCGCGCTGGTGACCGACGAGCTGGACCGGATGGCGCGCTTCGTCGACGATCTACTGCTGCTGGCCAAGGCCGAGCAGCCGGACTTCCTGCGCGCCGAGCCGCTCGACCTCGACGTGCTGACCGACGAGCTCTACGCGAAGGCGCAGGCGCTGGCCGAGCGCGATTGGCGCCTGACCGGCAGCGGCATGGGCCGGCTCAACGCCGACCGCCAGCGGCTGACTCAGGCCGTCATGCAGCTCGCGCAGAACGCCGTCCAGCACACCGGGCCGGGCGACCGGATCGCGCTCGGCTCCTCGCTCAGCGACCACACCGCCCGGCTGTGGGTCGCCGACAGCGGCCCGGGCATCCCCGCCGCCGAGCGCGAGCGCATCTTCGACCGCTTCCACCGCGCCGCCGACGGGCGCCGCCGCTCGGATGGCGCCGGCCTGGGCCTGTCGATCGTGCGCGCGATCGCCGAGGCGCACGGCGGCCGCGTCGAGCTCGACAGCCGCGAGGGCGCGGGCTCGACGTTCACCCTGATCGTCCCGACCGAGCCGCCGCAGGAGGACCGCGTCTGATGAACCGCATCCTGATCGTGGAGGACGAGCCGCGGCTCGCCTCGTTCCTGGAGAAGGGCCTGCGCGCCAACGGCTTTGTCACGACGACGGTCGGCGATGGCCCGAGCGCCGTTGCGCTGGCGCGTGACGAGGACTTCGACGTGGTCATCCTCGACCTCGGCCTACCGGGGCTGGACGGCATGACCGTGCTGCGGACGCTCCGCGCCCAGGGCCACCGCCTGCCCGTGCTCATCCTCTCCGCGCGCGACGACCTGCACGACAAGGTCACGGGCCTCGAGCACGGCGCCGACGACTACCTGACCAAGCCGTTTCGCTTCGAGGAGCTGCTGGCGCGGGTGCGCGTGCGCCTGCGCGACGACGGCACGACCGAGCAGACGATCCTGCGCGCAGGCGACCTCGCGCTCGACCTGCGCACGCGCCGCGCCGCCGTCGACGGCCGGACG
>DATHJG010000377.1:0-4710 GCA_035489875.1 Solirubrobacteraceae bacterium
ACGGATCCCGGCGACCAGGATCGCGGCGAGCACCAGCACGATGGCCATCGCCGGCAGGTTCACCGACGGGTCGTCGCCGGCGATCGCGGTCGGGAGCGTGATGCCGGCGTCGTCGAGCAGCGACGTGAAGTACCCCGACCAGCCGACGGCGACGGTGGAGGCGCCGAGCGCGAACTCGAGGATCAGGTCCCAGCCGATGATCCACGCGACCAGCTCCCCGATCGTCGCGTAGGAGAACGTGTAGGCCGAGCCGGCGACCGGCACGGTCGAGGCGAACTCGGCATAGCAGAGGGCGGCCAGCGCGCAGGCGACCGCGGCCACGACAAAGGAGAGCGACACGGCCGGTCCGGCGCGCGTGGCGGCCGCGACCCCGGTCAGCACGAAGATGCCCGTGCCGACGATCACGCCGATGCCCCAAGCGGTGAGCGACAGCGCGCCGAGCTCGCGCCGGAGCTGGTGCTCGGGCTCGTCGGTCTCTTCGACCGACTGCTCGATGCTCTTGGTCCGGAGGACCGACCTGGATGTGGGCACCGCGGTGCTCACGCCGTCGCACGTACCCGCGGCGGCTCGACGCGCAAACGCGGGGTGGTCAGCCGCCTGCCCCCGCCGACGCGGAGCCGGCTGCGACGATCCTGGTCGTGACCTCCTCGCAGCCGTCGGCGCCGTACTCGGGTCGCACCGCCTGGGCGCGGAGCCTCGAGACCCCGTTGCGGGAGTTCCTGCGGACCGAGACCGGGAGCGCGGCGGTCCTGCTCGCCGCCACGATCGCCGCGCTGGCGTGGGTGAACGTCGACGCGTCGTCCTACGACGCCGTCTGGAACGCGACGCTCTCGATCGATCTCGCCGGAGCGGGCGTCGAGCTGCATCTGCGCGAGTGGGTCAACAGCGGCCTGATGGCGTTCTTCTTCTTCGTCGTCGGGCTCGAGGCGCGCCGGGAGTTCGACCTCGGCGAGCTGCGGGAGCGGCGCCGCTTCGCGCTGCCGATGGTCGCCGCGGTCAGCGGCATGGCGGTGGCGGTCCTCATCTACCTCGCGTTCAACGCGGGCCGGTCGTCCGCGCATGGCTGGGGCATCGCGATGTCGACCGACACGGCGTTCGCGCTCGGGCTGCTCGCGCTCGTCGGACCGCGGTTCCCGCAGCGCCTGCGGGCCTTCCTGCTCACGGTCGCCGTGGTCGACGACATCCTCGCGCTCCTCGTGATCGCGACGGTCTACACCGAGCACGTCACGGTGTCGGCGCTGCTCGTCGCCGCCGGCCTGTTCGCCGCCGTCCTCGTCGTGCGAGCGGCCGGCGTGCGGACGGGCATCGCGTACGTGGTGCTGGGCACGGCGATCTGGGTCGCGCTGCTCGAGTCCGGCGTGGAGCCGGTCGTGGTCGGCCTCGCGATGGGTCTCCTGACGTACGCCTACACGGCGGCGCGCCCGGATCTCGAGCGCGCGGCGGAGCGGTTTCGCGAGTTCCGCGAGCAGCCGACGCCCGAGCTGGCGCAGTCCGCGCGCGCGGGCGTGCGGGCGGCGATCTCGCCGAACGACCGGCTGCAGCAGCTCTTCCACCCGTGGACCAGCTACCTGGTCGTTCCGCTGTTCGCGCTCGCGAACGCGGGGATAGCGATCGACGGCGCCTTCCTGGAGCGCGCCGTCTCCTCCCCGATCACGCTCGGGATCCTGGTCGGCTACGTGGTCGGCAAGCCGGTCGGCATCCTCGGCGGCGCGTGGCTGGTCACGCGACTGAGCGGCGGGCGGGTGCGACCGCCGGTCGGCTGGGGGGCCGTCGCCGGCGGCGGCACGATCGCGGGCGTCGGCTTCACGGTCGCGCTGCTGGTCGCGACGCTCGCGTTCGACGGACCGCAGCTCGAGGAGGCGAAGGCCGGCATCCTCGGCGCGGCCCTCGGCGCGTCCGCCGTCACATGGCTGCTGTTCCGCGCCATGGTGCTGCTCCCGATGCGCCTCAAGCACCTCGTCCTGCTCGGCACGGCCGAGCCGCTCGTCGATCTCTACGTCGACGTCGATCCGGAGCGCGACCACGTCCGCGGCCCGCTCGACGCGCCGGTCACGCTCCTCGAGTACGGCGACTTCGAGTGCCCGTACTGCGGGCAGGCCGAGCCGGTCGTCCGCGAGCTCCAGCGCGACTTCGGCGACGTCGGCTACGTGTGGCGCCACCTTCCGCTCAGCGACGTCCACCCCCGGGCGGAGCTCGCCGCCGAGGCGGCCGAGGCGGCCGCCGCACAAGGCGCGTTCTGGCCGATGCACGACCTGCTGCTCGAGCACCAGGACGCGCTCGCAGGCCCCGACCTGGTCGGCTACGCGGAGCGGCTCGGGCTCGACGTCGACCGCTTCCGCGCTCACCTGCGCAAGCACGCCGGCGCCGGCCGGGTCGCCGAGGACGTCGACAGCGCCGACCTCAGCGGCGTGTCCGGCACGCCGACGTTCTTCATCAACGGCCGCCGCCACTACGGCGCCTACGACATCGACACGCTCTCCGCCGCCGTCCGGACCGCGGGCGCGCGGGCGACGCTGCGCGGGCGCACCGCGGAGCGGGGCGGGGAATGAGGCGGCTCCGCGATCACGTACAAGCGCTCGTGAGCGGACTCCATGTCGCTCAGCCGGCGAGTCGTGCGCGCAGCGCGGTGACGTCAGCCGCGTCGAACCCGTGCTCGGCGAGCCACGCGACGGGCCCGCCGTGGCGCTCGTCGACCAGCTCGAGCACGCGCTCCATCGTCTCCGCGCGCGGCCGGTGGGAGTCGAGCGTCCGGCCGTGCAGGTCGCCGGCGTAGGTGGGCGAGGCGAGCAGGCGCGCGACCAGCGGCGCGAGCCGCTCCTCCGTCGCCACGTAGTCGGCCACGATCGCGTCGCGCGGCACGCCCGCGACCGCCAGCGCGAACGCCGCCACGACGCCCGTGCGGTCCTTGCCCGCGGCGCAGTGCACGAGCGTCGCACCCCGCGTGAATGCCGCATCGCGCAGCGCGGCCACGATCGAGTCCGGGCGGTCGCGGAGGTAGCCGAGGTACGCCCGGACCGTCGCCGGCTCGGACGCATCGTCGCCCGCGACCCGTGTGCGCCACGGGAAGATGACGCCGACGTCGATGTCGGTCCGCTCGCCGGCCTCGGGGTACAGCGACCGCCGCCGCACCTCGACGCGGCCGTCGCGCACGAGCGGACCGGGGCCTTCCAGCTCCACCTCGGCGCCGGTGCGCAGGTCGACGACGACGCGCACGCCGAGCTCGTCGACCAGCCGCCGGACGTCGCCCGCGGTCAGGCCTTGCAGGTTGTCGGCGCGCAGCAGCACGCCATGGGCCGTGCTGCCGCCGCCGCTGAGCGGGAGCCCACCCAGGTCGCGGGCGTTCGCCGCGCCCTCCAGATCCACCCAGCGTCCGTTCCCGGTCGTCTCGCTCACACCCACCAGGCTAGGACCGCGTCGTGCCGGCCCGTCCGCGCCACGTCGTTGGCGTCCTGTTCACGGAAACGGGCGCGGCGCTGCCAGGATGATCGGCTTGGCTACCGCTGAAAGCACCCCCGGGCACGCGCAACCATCGCGTCGCGGCCGCCCGACCCTCCGCTCGCTCTTCGCGCAGGCGGCCCGCTTCGACAGCGTCGCGGCGCTCGGCGCCTGCACCGTCGTGGCCGTGCTGGTCACGTGGCGACTGCTGCAGCCGAACGTGTACTCGGACGACGCGTTCGTCCACCAGTACTGGATGTGGCACTGGAAGGATTCGCAGCTCTTCAACGACAGCCTCACCGCCGCGCTGCGCGAATCCGAGCGCTATCCCCACGGATACCAGGCGCTGTTCTGGCTCGCGAGCCATGTCGCCGATCCGATCGCGTTCGGCGAGTGGGTCGGCGTCGCGCTGATGGCGCTCTCGGGCTGGCTCGTCTTCCTGATCGTCCGCGAGCACACCGCCTGGCGTCCGGCCGCATGGATCGCCGCCGCGCTGTTCCTGGCGCTCACCGACATCCATCGCTTCCACGGCGGGTTCCCGCGCGGCTTCGTGCACCCGATCGTGCTGCTCACCGTGCTGCTCGCGGTGAAGCGCCGTCCGCTGATCGCCGCGCTCGTCGCGGGAGGCGGCGCGCTGTTCTACCCGCCGGCGGCGTTGCTGGCCGTCGGGGTGCTGATCGTCTCCGCGGTCCGGTGGACCGACCGGCGGCCGCGGTTGGACGCACGCCACGCGGCCTTCGCGCTGCTGGCGCTCGCCGTGGCGGGCCTCGGGGTCCTCGGCCCCCAGATCATCTCGGGGGCCTCGCCGCACGTGTTCAGCGCGGCCCAGGCGCGCATGTACCCGGAGTTCGGCGAGCACGGCCCGCTGCACTTCTTCCTGCCGTCGACGATCGGGTACCTGAGGCAGAACCGGAGCGGGTTCGACCTCCGCACGTCCGGGAGCATCCTCGTGCTCGCCGGGCTCGCGCTGCTGCTCGTCCGGCCGGCCAACTTCCGGCTCCTGCGGACCGAGGTGCTCGCGCTGCCGGTCGTCTCGCTCGGCGCCTACGCCGTGGCGCAGGCGGTCCTGTTCAAGCTGTACCTCCCGCACCGGTACACGTATCCGCTCGTCGCGTTCTTCGCGATCGCGGTCGGCGTGGCGATCCGCCCGACGTGGGCGGCGCTGTGGGAGCGACCACGGCCGCGACTGCGCGCCTTCGCCCTCCTCGCCGCGCCGCTGGCGATCACTGGGCTCGCCGTCTACGTCTTCCCGCTCGGCCCGACCGAGTCGCTGGA
>DATHJG010000378.1:0-3247 GCA_035489875.1 Solirubrobacteraceae bacterium
ACCTCCTCCCGTAGCCTTGCGGGAGCCATGCCGCAGCTGCCGTTGACCCTCGGAACCGCGGGGCACGTCGACCACGGCAAGACGGCGCTCGTGCGGGCGCTGACCGGCGTCGACACCGACCGGCTTCCCGACGAGCACCGGCGCGGCATCTCGATCGTGCTCGGGTACGCGTCGCTCACGCTCCCGTCGGGGCGGCGGGTCTCGGTCGTCGACGTGCCCGGGCACGAGCGCTTCGTGCGCACCATGGTCGCCGGCGCGACCGGGGTCGACGCCTACCTGATGACCGTCGCCGCGGACGACGGCGTGATGCCGCAGACGCGCGAGCACGCGGCGGTGCTGCGCGGGCTCGCGGTCGAGCGCGGGCTGGTCGCGATCACCAAGGCGGACCTGGCCGACCCCGAGCGCGCCAAAGCCGAGGTCGCCGAGCTGCTCCCGGGCGTTCCCGCGGTGGCGGTCAGCGCGCGCACCGGCACCGGGCTGGACGATCTGCTCGCCGCGCTCGACGAGCTCGCCGCGGCCGTGCCGTCGCGTGCGCTCGCGGAGGGGCCGGCGCTGCTGCACATCGACCGCGCGTTCACGATCCGCGGCGCCGGGACCGTCGTGACCGGCACGCTGCAGCGCGGCTCGATCGGGCGCGGCGACGTGCTGCGGCTCCTGCCGCGCGATGAGCCGGTGCGGGTGCGCGGCGTCCAGGTGCACGACGAGCCGGCCGACCGGGCGGCTGCCGGCCAGCGGGTGGCGGTCAACCTCACCGGCGTGGACCGCGACCGCGTAGCGCGCGGCGACGTCCTCGCCCAGGCGGGCTCGGGGCTCGAGCCGATCGCGGTCGTCGACGCGGAGCTCGAGGTGCCGGCGGACAGGATGCGCGTGCAGGTCCATCACGGCACGCGCGAGACGGCCGCGCGGGTCCGGCGGCTCGACGGCGCGCTCCACCGCCTCCGGCTCGAACGCCCGCTGATCGCAGCGGTCGGCGACCGGCTCGTGATCCGGTGGATCTCGCCGCCGGGTACGGCGGGCGGCGGGCTCGTCGTCGCGGCCTACCCGTCCGGCGCCGCGCCGCGAGGACGGCGACCGGCACGCGCCGCGGACGAGGCCGCAACGGCCGGGGTCGAGCCGGGCGCCGCCGCTTCGAGTGGGACGGACCGCGAGGCCGCAACGGCCGGGGTCGAGTCGGGCGCCGCCGCTTCGAGCGGGACCGACGGCGAGGCCGCGACGGCACGGGTCGAGGGCGAAGCCGCCGCGGTCGAAGCGATCCTCCTGGCCGCCGGGCACGAGCCGCCGCTCGACCGCGACCTCGACGCGGACGCGCTGCGCGAGCTGCGCGACGCCGGCCGCGCGGTGGCGGTCGGGCGGACGATGCACTTCCACGTCGACGCGCTCGCCGACGTCGAGCGGCGCGTCCGCGCGATCGTCGAGTCCGAGGGGCAGATCGACATCGCGCGCCTGCGCGAGGAGCTCCAGACGAGCCGGAAGTTCTCGCGCGCGCTGCTCGAGCACTTCGACAACACGCGCGTCACCCTGCGCCGGCCGGACGACACGCGCGTGCTGCGGCGCAAGTCGCGCCCGCCGTCATGAGAGCGCAGCTGCTCGCGGGCCTCGACCATGCGCCCGAGGCCGCCGACGCGCTCGTCGAGCTGCACCTGCAGCGCGGCCGGTCCGCGACGGCCTTCAGTGATCCCATCTTTCGCGCCGGGTCTCCCCCAGTCCGGCGAAGGAGTCGCACCCACCGAGGCGGGAACCTCCCAAAACCTCCGATCAATATGTTGACCTGAGGGCGGACGGATGTAACAATCACGGCCGCTTACGGGAGGAGGCGGCGGTGTTGCAGGCGAGAGCGGTTGTGGCGGCGGGATTGATCGGGCTGGCGTCGGCGGCGGTCGTACCGGCGGCGCGCGCGGACACGACGGCCTGGAGCCGGCATGGCTTCGACGTCGACACGGCCAACGTCGTGCGGCGCTCGAACATCGTGCTGGACCGGGCGCCGATCCAGGCGACGCAGTCGATGCCGATCGGCAACGGCGTGCTGGGCGCGGCCGTGTGGGCGCGGGACGGCTTCACGGCGCAGCTCGAGCGGACCGACACGTTCCCGACCCGCCGCTCCCCCGGGCAGGTCGTGATCCCTGGCCTCGAGGCGATGGCCTCCGCCTCCGACTACCGGGCGACCGTCGACCTGTACGACGCCGTCTACCGCCAGTCCGGCGGCGGGATGACCGCCACCACGTACGTGCGCGCCGACGAGGACGAGCTCGTGGTCGACGTCACCGGCGCGGACCCGGCCGGCACGCAGACGGCGCAGGTCAACCTCCAGGCCGGGCGCTCCCCGCAGGCCGGAGCCTCCGGCCGGATCGCCCGGCTCGCCGAGACGTGGGTGGACAACGCCCCCGGCGCGGGCGGCGGCGGCAGCGGTCAGACGTTCGGGTCGCTGGCGGCGATCACCGCCGGCGGACGCGACGCCGCCGCGTCGGTCGTCGACGCGCGCACCGCGCAGGTGAGCTTCCGGCCGCGTGCGGACGGCTCGTTCCGGGTCGTGGTCGCCTCGCCGGAATGGACCGGCGGCGACGCGGACGCCACCGCGAAGCAGCTGCTCGCCGGCGACGCGGAGCGCGACGATCGGGCGCTGGCGAACCCGCATCTGCGCTGGTGGCACGACTACTGGAGCCGCGTCGGGCTGATCAAGCTCGGCTCGCGCGACGGGGTCGCGGACTACATGGAGAACATCCGCACGATCTACCTGTACGTGCAGGCCGCCTCGGAGCGAGGCCGGCTTCCCGGCACCCAGGCCGGCGTCAGCTCCCTGTTCAACTTCACGCGCGACAACCAGCAGTGGGGTGGTGGCCACTTCTGGTTCTGGAACCTCCGCATGCAGATCGCCGCGAACCTCGGCGCGGGCGTGACGGACCTGAACGCGCCGTTCTTCCGGCTCTACCGCGGCAACCTCGACAGCTCAGGACGTGGACGCGGCTGCGCATGAACATGCGACCCGGCATCTGCGTGCCCGAGACGATGCGCTTCGACGGCACCGGCTGGTACCTGGCCGGGGGCAGCACCGAGACCAACGACGCGTGCGACGCGAGCGGCGCGCCCAGCTTCAACAAGCGCACGCTCACCACCGGCGCCGCGCTCGGCACCTGGATCTGGCGCCAGTACCAGGCCACCGACGACCGGGCATTCCTCGCGGCCAACTACCCGCTGATCGCGGACGCGGCCCGCTTCCTGCTCTCCTACGCCACCGTCGGCGCCGACGGCA
>DATHJG010000379.1:0-4159 GCA_035489875.1 Solirubrobacteraceae bacterium
GCGGTCCGCTCGGCGATCGAGCCGATCACCTGGCCGGCGAAGAACGACGCGACGCCGAGCGGATCGAGCTCGCCGAACTGGTCGCGGTAGTCGGTGAGGAGGTTCTTGGCGGCGAGCTGGAGCAGGACGGTGTTGTCGCCCTCGAACGTGGTGAACACGTCGGTGTCGGCCTTCAGCGCGGCGAATCGGTTCACGCGCAGGTAGCCGGCGCCGCCGCACGCCTCGCGGCAGCCCTGGATCGTGTCGGTCGCGTGCCAGGACGCGACCGCCTTGAGCCCGGCGGCCATCGTCTCGAGCTCGCGCCGCTTGCGGTCGGGCACGTCGTCGGCGGTGAACACCTCGTGCAGCCGCGCGACGAGCCGCTCTTGCGCGAAGTGCAGGCCGTACGTCGTGGCCAGCGCCGGCAGCAGGCGGCGCTGGTGCGTCCGGTAGTCCATCAGCAGCACCTCGTCGCCGCCGGGCGGACCGAACTGGCGCCGGGTGAGCGCGTGCCGGACCGCGAGGTCGAGCCCGACCTTCGACGCGGCGATCGACGCGCCGCAGATGCTCACGCGGCCCTGGATGAGCGTCCCCAGCATCACGAAGAAGCGCTTGGTCGGGTTCTCGATCGGGCTGAAGTAGCTGCCGTCGTCGCGCACCTGCGCGTAGCGGTCGAGCAGCGCGTCGCGCGGCACGCGCACGTGATCGAACGCGATCCGGCCGTTGTCGACGCCGTCGAGCCCGAGCTTCGGCCCGCAGTCCTCGATCGCCACGCCGGGCAGCACGCGCTCGTCGTCGTCGCGAATCGGCACGAGCAGCGCGTGCACGCCGCGCTCCTCGCCGCCGACGATCAGCTGGGCGAACACGGCGGCCATGCGCCCGTCGCGCGCGGCGTTGCCGATGTAGTCCTTGCGCGCGCTCGCGTCGGGCGTGTGGATCACGAACTCGCCGGCGTCGTGGTCGTAGGTCGCGGTCGTGCCGAGCGCCTGCACGTTGGACCCGTGACCGGTCTCGGTCATCGCGAAGCATCCGGGCAGCTCGAGCTTCGCGATCGCGTTCAGGTAGCGCTCGTGGTGCTTCGCGGTGCCGAGGTGGAGGACGGCGCCGCCGAACAGGCCGAACTGCACGCCGCACTTGACGAGCAGCGAGAGGTCGCCGAACGCGAGCGTCTCGAACGCCGCGATCGAGCGGCCGACCTCGCCCTCGCCGCCGTACTCGACCGGATAGCCGATCGCCGTGCCGCCCTGGTCCGCCAGCTCCTTCGCCCAGGCGAGCACCTGCGCGCGGTACTCCTCGCGCGGGAGGTCGACCACGGCCGCGTTGCCCGGTCGCGAGAGCCACTCGCGCACGGTGTTCCGGATCTCCGCATCGGGGCCGTCGAGGAGCGTGCGCAGGCTGTCGGCAGGGTTCATGCCGGCGAGGTTACCCACATATAAATTGTCCAATCTGTGCGACGCGTCACGCCAGCTCGGCGCGCCAGGGCGGCGAGGCGCCGGCGCGCTCGCACGTGCGCGCGGCGACGAGGCAGGCGAAGCGCGTCGCCTCGGCCACGACCGCGGCGTCCGCGAGCTCCGCGCGGCCCAGCCCGCGCTCGGACCACCAGGCCAGCCAGCCGCCGGAGAACGCGTCGCCCGCGCCGATCGTGTCGACGACGTCCACCGGCGGCGCCGCGACCGCCTCCTCGGCCTCGCCGGTCAGCGCGAGTGCGCCGTCCGCGCCGCGCGTGAGCAGCACGACCGCCGGGCCCTGGCCGAGCAGCGCGCGGGCGGCGTCGGTCGCCGGAACGCCGGGCGCGAGCCAGGCGAGGTCGTCGTCGGAGACCTTGACGACGTCGGCGTGCGCGAGCACGCGCACGAGCCGCGCGCGGTACGCGGCCGGGTCGGTGACGACCGCCGGGCGGCAGTTCGGATCGACCATCACGAGCGCGCGCCCGGCCAGCTCGGCGGCGAGCGCCTCCAGCGCGGCGGCCATCGGCTCGAGCACCAGCCCGAGCGTGCCGACATGCAGGGCCGCGACGCCGTCCGGGAGCGCGGCGAGCGCGGCGGCCTCGGTCAGGCCGGGCGCGGCGGTGCCCGCGTCGTAGAAGCGGTAGTGCGCGCTGCCGCGCTCGTCGAGGTCGACCAGCGCGAGCGTCGTCGGGTCGTCGGTGCGGACGTGGGCGTCCAGCCGCACGCCGTCGTCGGCGAGCCGGCCGGCGAGCTGCGCCCCGAACGCGTCGGTCGAGATCCGCCCCAGATACGCGACCGGACGCTCGAGCCGGCCCAGCGTGCGCGCGGTGTTGAACGGGCCGCCGCCGGGGTGCGCGGCCAGCATGCCGTCGCCCGCGGGCACCAGGTCGATCAGCGCCTCACCGGCGACCACGATGATGCCGGCTCCGCCCACGCGGCAACGGTACTGTTTCGCGGCGTGAGCGTGGATCCGCGCGCCGGGCAGCTGCCGGGGGACGGTGACCTCGTCGATCTCGACGCGCTGCTCTCCGCCTACCGCGAGCGGCCGCCCTCCGAGCCGGTCGCGTTCGGCACGTCCGGGCACCGCGGCACGTCGCTCGACGGCTCGTTCACCGAGGCCCACGTCGTCGCGATCAGCGCGGCCGTGTGCCGCTACCGGTCCGAGCAGGGGACGAGCGGGCCGCTGTACCTCGGCCGCGACACGCACGCGCTGTCGGCGCCCGCGTTCCGCACGATCGTCGAGGTGCTCGCCGCGCACGGCGTCGACGTCGTGGTCGACGCGGACGGCGGCTGCACGCCGACGCCGGTGATCTCGCACGCGATCCTCACGCACAACCGCGGCGGCAGCCGCGCGCGCCCCCCGGCGGCGGACGGGATCGTCGTGACGCCGTCGCACAACCCGCCCGGCGACGGCGGCTTCAAGTACAACCCGCCCCACGGCGGGCCGGCTGACACCGACGTGACCGGCTGGATCGAGCGCGAGGCGAACCGGCTGCTCGAGCACGGGCTCGACGACGTGCCGCGCGTGCCGTTCGAGGAGGCGGCGGTCACCGGGCGCGACTACGTCTCCGCCTACGTCGACGAGCTCGGCGCCGTGATCGACCTCGACGCGATCCGGCGCGCCGGGGTCCGGCTCGGCGTCGACCCGCTCGGCGGCGCGAGCCTCGCGTACTGGGAGGCGATCCGCGACCGCCACGGGCTCGACCTGGAGATCGTGAACGCCGAGCTCGACGCGACGTTCCGCTTCGTCCCGCTCGACTGGGACGGAAAGATCCGGATGGACTGCTCCTCGCCGTACGCGATGGCGCGGCTGCGGGACATCGCCGATCGCTTCGACGTCGCGTTCGCCAACGATCCCGACGCCGACCGCCACGGCATCGTCACGCCGTCCGCCGGTCTGCTCAACCCCAACCACCACCTCGCGGCGTGCGTGGCCTACCTGTTCGGCGGCCACCGCGACTGGGGCGCGGACGTCGGCGTCGGCAAGACGGTCGTCTCCTCCTCGATCATCGACCGCGTGGCCGCCGACCTGGGACGCCGGCTGGTCGAGGTGCCGGTCGGGTTCAAGTGGTTCGTCGACGGGCTGCTGGACGGGACGCTCGGGTTCGCGGGGGAGGAGAGCGCGGGCGCCTCGTTCCTGCGCCGCGACGGGACCGCGTGGAGCACCGACAAGGACGGCCTGATCCCCTGCCTGCTCGCGGCGGAGATGAAGGCGACGACCGGCAAGGACCCGGGCGAGCTGTACGCGGAGCTGGCCGCGCGCTTCGGCGACGCGGCGTACCGGCGCATCGACGTCGCCACCACGCCGGAGCAGAAGGCGCTGCTCGGGAGGCTCGCGCCCGAGCAGGTGGAGGGCGGCGAGCTGGCCGGCGAGCCGATCGCGACCGTGCTCACCGCGGCGCCCGGCAACGGCGCGCCGATCGGCGGGCTCAAGGTGGTCGCCGAGCACGGCTGGTTCGCGGCGCGCCCGTCGGGGACGGAGGACGTC
The DNA here is from genome assembly GCA_035489875.1 of Solirubrobacteraceae bacterium. Classification (GTDB taxonomy): domain Bacteria; phylum Actinomycetota; class Thermoleophilia; order Solirubrobacterales; family Solirubrobacteraceae; genus DASQMT01. The sequence goes on from DATHJG010000379.1 coordinate 3,916, forward strand.
TACAAGATCTACGCGGAGAGCCTCGACGGCGAGGCGCGGCTGGAGCGGATCCTCCGCGAGGCGCAGGAGATCGTCGGGAAGGCGCTGGGGGCGAGCTAGTGCCCGGGGTGCTCACGATCGTCCTCGCCGGCGGCGAGGGGAAGCGGCTCGCCCCGCTCACGCTCGACCGCGCCAAGCCCGCGGTGCCGTTCGGCGGCAACTACCGGCTGATCGACTTCGCGCTCTCCAACCTCGTCAACGGCGG
>DATHJG010000380.1:0-3694 GCA_035489875.1 Solirubrobacteraceae bacterium
AGGCGATCCACGTCATCCGGGAGGTCGCGTCAGAGCTGGAGCGGCCGGTGCTGCTGTTCAGCGGCGGCAAGGACTCGATCGTGCTCGTCCGCCTCGCCCAGAAGGCGTTCGCGCCGGCGAAGGTTCCGTTCCCGCTGCTGCACGTGGACACGGGCCACAACTTCCCCGAGGTGCTCGACTTCATCGCCCAGCGCGTCGGCGAGCTCGGCGAGACGCTGATCACCGCCAAGGTCGAGGACTCGATCGCCGCCGGCCGCGCGCGCGAGGAGTGGCACGCGTCCAAGCCCGGCACGTCGCGCAACCGGCTGCAGACCGTGACGCTGCTCGACGCGATCGAGCACGGCCGCTTCGACGCCGCGTTCGGCGGCGCCCGCCGCGACGAGGAGCGCGCCCGCGCGAAGGAGCGGATCTTCTCGTTCCGCGACTACTTCGGCCAGTGGGACCCGCGCGCCCAGCGGCCCGAGCTGTGGAACCTCTACAACGGGCGCATCCGCCGGGGCGAGCACGTGCGCGTGTTCCCGCTCTCGAACTGGACCGAGCTCGACATCTGGCACTACATCGAGCAGGAGGAGCTCGAGCTGCCGTCGATCTACTTCGCGCACGAGCGCGCGGTGTTCGAGCACGACGGCATGCTCTACGCGGTGTCCGAGTACGTCGAGCCGTCGTCCGAGCCGTTCCTCGAGTCCGTGCGCTACCGCACGGTGGGCGACATGACGATCACGGGCGCCGTTCGTTCCCGCGCGCGCGACGTGGCGACCGTGATCACCGAGATCCAGGCCACACGGGTGACCGAGCGCGGCGAGACGCGCGCCGACGACCGCACGTCGGAGGCCGCCATGGAGGATCGCAAGCGGCAGGGGTACTTCTAGATGTCCGTCGCCGACGGCAAGCAGCTGCTCCGCCTCGCGACCGCCGGGTCGGTCGACGACGGCAAGTCGACGCTGATCGGGCGCATGCTGCTCGACGCCAAGCTGCTGTTCGACGACACGCTCGACGCGCTGCACCGCAACGGGCAGGACGGCGCGCCCGACCTCGCGGCGCTCACCGACGGGCTGCGCGCGGAGCGCGAGCAGGGGATCACGATCGACGTCGCCTACCGCTACTTCACGACGCCGCGGCGCTCGTTCATCATCGCCGACACGCCCGGGCACCAGCGCTACACGCGCAACATGGTCACGGGCGCGTCGACCGCGCACCTCGCGGTGATCCTGATCGATGCGCGCAACGGGATCGTGGAGCAGTCGCGCCGGCACGCGACGCTCTCCTCGCTGCTCGGCATCCGCCATCTGGTCGCGGCGGTCAACAAGATGGACCTCGTCGGCTGGGAGGAGGCGCGCTTCCGCGAGATCGAGCGGGAGTTCGCCGCGCTGGCGGCGCAGCTCGGCGTCGAGGACGCGCGCGCGTTCCCGATCTCCGCGCTGCACGGCGACAACGTGGTCGAGCCCGGCGCGGCCGGCTGGTACCACGGGCCGCCGCTGCTGCGCCACCTCGAGGAGGTCGACGTCGCCACGCACCGCGGCGAAGGCCCGCTGCGGCTGCCGGTGCAGTGGGTGATCCGGCCGGAGGACGCCGCCCGCCGCGAGCGGCGCTACGCGGGCACGATGGCCGGCGGCACGGTGCGCGCCGGCGACGAGGTCGTCGTGCTCCCGGCCGGCTCGCGCACGACGGTCACGGCGGTGGAGACGTTCGACGGGCCGCTGGCGGCGGCGGCGCCGCCGGACTCGATCACCGTGCAGCTCGCCGACGACCTCGACGTCGGGCGCGGCGAGATGATCTGCGGCGTCGACGCCCAGCCGGTCGCCGGCCGCCACATCGAGGCGACCGTCTGCTGGATGTCGGAGAACCCGCTGCGGGCGGGCGAGCACCTCGCGCTCAAGCACACGACGCGCACCGTGCGCGCGGCGGTGGAGTCGATCGACGTGCTGCTCGACATCACGACGCTGCGCGAGGAGACGCCGCCCGACCAGCTCCAGCTCAACGACATCGCGCGCATCACGCTGCGCACGAGCGCGCCCGTGGTCGCCGACCCGTACGGCGCGAACCGCACGACCGGCGCGTTCATCCTGCTCGACGAGGACACCAACGACACCGTCGGCGCCGGCATGGTGCGGGTCGTCAAGGAGCCCGCGCGCCCCCAGGAGCCGCACTCGCCCGGCGTCACGTGGCACGACACCGGACTCGGCCGCGAGCATCGCTGGACGTCGCTCGGCACGCGCGGCGCCACCGTGTGGCTGACCGGGCTGCCGGCGTCGGGCAAGTCGAGCGTCGCCGCGGCGCTGGAGCGCCTGCTCGTCGAGTCCGGCCACCCCGCGTACTTCCTCGACGGCGACAACCTCCGCCACGGGCTGTCGGGCGACCTGGCCTTCTCCCCCGCCGACCGGACGGAGAACATCCGCCGCGTCGCGCACGTCGCGCGCCTGATGGCCGACGCGGGCATGGTCTCGATCGCCTCGCTCGTCTCCCCCGCCCACCACGACCGGGCGCTCGCGCGCGACCTGCACGCGGCCGCCGGGCTGCCGTTCCTCGAGGTCTACGTGGACACGCCGGTCGAGATCTGCGAGCAACGCGACCCGAAGGGCCTCTACGCCCGCGCGCGGGCGGGCAAGCTGCTCGACTTCACGGGCGTGAGCGCGCCGTACGAGGTGCCGGAGAACCCGGAGGTGCGCGTGCGCGGTGCCGAGGAGGACGCCAAGGCCGCCGCGCTCCGGATCCGGGACGCGCTCGACGCGGCCTGGCGCGCTGCGTAGCCCGTCCGGTCGGAAAGCTGCCACTCGCGTTGCTTCGCACGATCCGGCCGGCATAGGCTGGACCCAGGGCCCCCATACCGGAAGGGAGTGGCCATGACTGGTGCATCGGTGCAACGCCACGCACGCGCATCGCTCGCATTGGGAGCCGTTCTCGCCTGTGCTGCCGCAGCGCCGGCGAGCGCCCAGAACCTGGACGTCGTGACCGACGGCCTCTCCAGTCCTCACGGACTCGCCTTCGGACCCGACGGGAAGCTCTACGTCGCCGAGGCGGGACGCGGCGGCTCGGGTCGGTGCATCCCGGGACCCGAGGGCGGGGACGCCTGCTACGGGCCCACCGGAGCGATCACGCGCGTCGACGTCACGTCCGGCAAGTCGCGCCAGATCCTGCGCGGACTGCCCTCGCTGGCGCCGCAGACCGGAGACGTCCCCGGATCCGACGCGCTCGGCCCCAACGACGTCTCGTTCCGGGGCGCGACCGGCTACTTCACGATCGGGCTCGGCGCCAATCCCGCTGCGCGTGACCAGCTCGGTCGCGCCGGACGCCGGTTCGCCGGGCTCTACCGCATGGGGCGCAATGGCAACGTGCGGCGCGTCGCCGACCTCGGAGCGTATGAGGCCAAGCACGATCCCGACAAGGGCCGGCCGACGGCGGAAGTCGACACCAACCCGTTCTCGGTCGACGCGTCCGGGTCCGGAGGGATCCTCGTCACGGACGCGGGCGGGAACGCCCTGCTGCGCGTAAGCCCGTCCGGGCGGGTGAGGACGGTGGCCGTCTTCCCGTTCGCCGAGACCCTCGCGCCGCCGTTCCTCGGGCTGCCCCCGGGCACGCAGGTCGCGTATCAACCGGTCCCGACCGGCGTCGTGCGGGCGCCCGGCGGCCTGGCCTACGTCGGCCAGCTCACCGGCTTCCCGTTCCCGGCCGGCGCCGCGAACGTCTTCCACGTGGC
>DATHJG010000381.1:0-3300 GCA_035489875.1 Solirubrobacteraceae bacterium
GCTCAGATGGATGACTGCTCACGACAGAATCCGGCTTACAGGCCAGCTGCAGAGAGGGCTCCCGGCGACGGGAGCCCTCTCGCGTTGCGAGCTCGCCGTCACGCTGCCACGCCGCGAGACCGCTGCCGCGCGCGGGCGAGCGCGAAGGCACCGACTCGATCGCGCCGGCGGTGCCGATGATCGTTCTCGACCGCTCGGACCAGCTCGACCTCGAGCTCTACCGGCGCATCGTCGTCGGGCACGAGCCGGTCGCGCTCGGCGCCGCGGCGCTCGCGGCGGTCGACGGCGCGCGCGAGCGGCTGCTCGCCCACCTCGACACCGGCGTCAGCGCGTACGGCGTCAACACCGGCCTCGGCTACCTCGCCGGCACGCATCTCGACGCCGAAGCGCAACGCACGTTCCAGCGCGCGCTGCTCCTCCGCGGCGCCGGGGTCGGCCCGCCGCTCGCGCCCGACGTCGTGCGCGGCGCGATGCTCCTCCGCCTCACCGGCTTCCTCGCCGGCGCGGCCGGCGTGTCGGCTGCGCTGTGCGAGTACCTCGCCGCGCGGCTCAACGACGGCTGGACGCCGGTGGTGCCCGCGCGCGGCCTCACGAGCGCCGGCGAGGTGATCGCGCTCAGCCACCTCTTCCAGACGCTGGTCGGTGAGGGCCTCGTCACCGAGGACGGCGCTCAGGTCCCGGCGGCGGAGGCGCTCGCGCGCCGCGGCGTCGCACCGTACGAGCCGGGAGCGAAGGAGGGCATCGCGCTCGTCAACGGCGCCCCGATCGCGCCCGCCCTCACGGCGTGGCTGTCGGCGCGCGCCCACGCCGCCCTCGACCACGCGACGCTGGCGGGCGCGCTCGCGGCGGCGCTCAGCGGCGCCTCGCTGCGCCCGTACTCGCGGCGGGTCGGCGCGCTCAAGGGCGACGCAGGCCAGCAGCGCGTCCACGCCGCGCTGCTCGCGCTGCACGCCGGCGCAGCCGACTGGTCCGACCGGCCCCAGTCGCCGGTCTCGCTCCGCGTCGTCCCGCAGGTCCACGGCGCGGCGCTCGACGTGCTCGACCACGTCGACGCCCAGGTCGCGCGCGAGCTGCGCGCGGTCACCGACAGCCCGCTCTACCTCGAGGCCGACGGCGAGGAGCCCGCCGGCCTGTACCCGAGCGGGAACTTCCACGCCCAGGCGCTCAGCTTCGGCCTCGACGCGCTCGCGATCGCGTTCGCGCAGGTCGGCAACCTGGGGGAGAGGCGCCTGCACCGGCAGCTCTACCACCGCTTCTCCGGCCTCCCCGACCAGCTGGCGTTCGACCCGGGTCGCCAGACGGGCCTCTCGTTCCTGCACAAGTCGGTGACCGGCTACTGCGCCGAGAACCGCATGCTCGCCGCGCCGGCGAGCGTGCACCCCGCCGAGGGGTCGGCGGGGCAGGAGGACTTCCAGGCGCTCACGTTCCCGGCGGCGGAGAAGCTCGAGCGGATCCTCGAGAACGTCGAGCTGATCGTCGCGGCCGAGCTCCTCGCCGCCGCCCAGGCGCGAGAGCTCCGCGGCGCGCCGCTCCCGCCGCGACTGGAGGCCGTCGTGGAGCGCCTGGACGTGCCGCCGGTCACCGAGGACCGCTCCTTCACCGGCGACCTCGAGCGCCTCCACGCGGTCGTGCGCTCGGGCGCGCTGCTGACCGGCTGAGCCGGGCTCAGAGGGCCGGCGCGTCCGTCGTCGCGATCGACATCACGGTCCCGTCGGGGCGGATCGGCAGCGCGACCGGCTCTGCCGCGCCGACACGCCAGCCGAGCACGCGGTCGCGGCTCCCGGTGAAGTAGAGCCAGCGCCCCGACGGCGACCAGGCGATGGATCGGTAGTCGGCGAGCCGGGCGCCGTGCGCGACGGTCCATCTGCCACTCGCCACGTCGACCACCGCCACGCGGTCGCGGCCGCCGGTCCGGACCGGCAGCGCCAGGCGCCGCCCGTCGGGGGAGAAGCTCGCGTCTCCGCCCAGTGGCAGGCGAACGCCGGTGGGCGGCTCCAGCGTCCGGTCGCTGTCCGCGCTCCAGATCCTGATCCGGCGACACCCCGCGTCGCCCGGACGGCACCACGCGAAGCGCGACCCGCCCGTCGCCAGCATCCACGCCCCGCGGAAGCTGCGCGACTCGGCCGCGCCGCGCCGCAGCGTCAGCCCGTGCTCGTCGGAGAGGACGAAGCCGTCGTCCACGACTCCCTCCAGCAAGCCCCAGCGCAGGATGCGCGCGGTCGCGCGGGCGACGGGGCGCCCGGCGGCGTCGACCTCGCGGAGGGACACGCGCGCCGCTCTCGTCCCCAGCCGCGTCCAGCGGCCGAGCCAGACGCGTCCCGGAACTGCGGACGCCACCATGACGGTGTCCGCCGCGCCGAGCGGGCGGCCGGCCCCGGTGAGGCTGAGCGGCAGCGAACGCGCGACCGGACGGGAGCCACGTAAGCCGCTGAGCACCACGCGGTCGCCGACGGCGAGCAACGGACCGTGGCAGAACGTGCCACCCGGCACGCGCCGCTCCCTGGTCTCCCCGGTCCGGGGATCGGCCACCACCGCGCGCTCGGGTGAGAGCACGGCGAGGACGAGTAGCCCGTCGGGCTCGATCCCGCTCGCGTGACCGGGGCGCGCGCCGAGGTCGGGATGGTCCGGGGAAGTCGGCCAGGCGAGCGCACCCGCGGCCAGCAGGACGATGAGCACGAACCGCCTCATGTCGCATCTACGTCCGCCGGCGGGACGGAGGTCCCGGACAGTCCGCGGCTTGGGTTGCCAAGCTTGCGGGCATGGCGCGCGATCCGACCGTCCCCCCGCGCGCCACGCTCGGCTGGGTGCTCGCGCAGGCGGGAGCCGACGAGCTGGTCTCCGTCGAGCGGCTGCGGGGCGGATGGACCTCGGCGATGCATGCCGTGGTCGTTCGTGCGGGCGACAGCGACCGATCGTTGGTGCTGCGCAGGATGCTTCGCGAGCCCTGGAAGACCCACGCGGTCGGCCTGCTCGGGCGCGAGGCCGCGATCCTGAAGCTGCTCGCGGCGACTGCGATCCCCGCCCCGACCCTGGTCGCCGTCGACGCGCACGCGGAGGCGACCGACGAGCCGGCGCTGCTCATGAGCCGGCTGCCCGGTCGACTGCGGCTCCACGCTGCAGGCCAGCCGGCCGTCCTCGACGCGCTCGCCCGCATGCTGGCGACGATCCATCGCACCGTCCCCCGCGAGCGGGACCGGCCACGGACCTACCAGTCATGGGCGGTGCCCGAGCGACGCGTCGTCCCGGCCTGGGCGGATGATCCGCGCGTCTGGCAACGCGCGTTCTCGCGGATCGACGCCG
>DATHJG010000382.1:0-8375 GCA_035489875.1 Solirubrobacteraceae bacterium
GGGAAACTGCCGTCCTGCACGTCGGCGAGCTCCACTACGCTTCCGAGAAGGCCGTGGTCGACGGCGTGCTGGGGCGCCGCCCGGGGGTGATCGCCGTTGACGCGAATCCGGTCGCGCAGTCCGCGACGGTGACGTTCGACCCCGCGCAGACGTCGGTCGAGGAGCTGCGACGGTGGGTGCAGGACTGCGGCTATCACTGCGCCGGCCGGTCGGTGCCCGGCCACGTGTGCGATCCGATGGCCGAGCACGGCGCGCCGCATGCGGCGCATGACCACGCCGCGACCGAGCGCGCCGAGGGTGCGCATGGGCACGGGCACGGCGGGCATGCCGGCATGTCGATGGCGGCGATGGAGCGCGACATGCGCAACCGCTTCCTGGTCGCGCTGGTGTTCACCGTCCCGACCGTGCTGTGGTCGATGGTCGGCACGAACCTGCTCGGTAGCGAGCTGGCGACGCCGTTCGGGATCGACCGCGACATCTGGCTGCTGGTACTGAGCGTGCCGATCGTCGGCTACGCCTCCTCGATCTTCTTCACCGGCGCGCTGGCCGCGCTGCGCGCCAGGACGCTGGACATGATGGTGCTCGTCGCCGTCGCCATCGGGACGGCCTGGCTGTACTCCGTCGCGGTCACGTTCTTCATCGAGGGCGACGTCTTCTACGAGGCCGCCGCCATGCTCGCCTCGTTCGTGCTGCTCGGGCATTGGTTCGAGATGCGCGCCCGCGGTGGCGCCAACGACGCCGTGCGCGCGCTGTTGGACCTGTCCCCGCCCAAGGCCGTCGTGCTGCGTAACGGCGAGCCGGTCGAGGTCCCGACCGCCGAGGTTCAGGTCGGCGACCTGCTGCTGATCCGCCCGGGCTCCAAGGTGCCGGTCGATGCCACAGTCGAGGAGGGCGAGAGCCAGGTCGACGAGTCGACGGTGACGGGCGAGAGCCTGCCCGTGGCCAAGCGTGCCGGCGACCAGCTCATCGGCGCGACGATCAACAAGAACGGCACGCTGCGCGCCCGCGCGACCGCGGTCGGCGCGGACACCGCGCTCGCGCAGATCGTCAAGCTCGTCCAGGAGGCCCAGAACTCCAAGGCGCCCGGGCAGCGCCTCGCCGACCGCGCCGCGTTCTGGCTCGTGCTGGTCGCGCTCGTGGGCGGCACACTGACGTTCGTCGTCTGGTACTTCGTCATCGGCCGCGACGTCCAGGAGTCGCTGCTGTTTGCCATCACGGTGGTCGTCATCACCTGCCCGGACGCGCTCGGGCTGGCGACCCCGACGGCGATCATGGTCGGCACCGGGCTCGGCGCGCAGCGCGGCATCCTGGTCAAAAACGCGATGGCGCTGGAGCGGGCGGCCTCGCTGGACACGGTCGTCTTTGACAAGACCGGCACGCTGACGCGCGGTGAGCCCGAGGTCGTTGCCGTCGCGACCGCCGACGGCGTCGACGAGGCCGAGGTGCTGCGCCTGGTCGCGGCCGCCGAGGGCGACAGCGAGCACCCGCTGGCCGAAGCGATCGTCAAGGCCGCCAGGCAGCGTGGGCTGGGGGTGTCGCGTACCGAGACCTTCGAGGCGGTGCCCGGCCACGGGCTGCTGGCCACCGTCGACGGCCACCGCCTGGCCGTCGGCAACGCCAGCCTGCTCGCGCGCGAAGGCATCAGCCGCGACGGCTTGGCCGCCCGCAGCGACGAACTCGCCGGTCAGGGCCGCACGAGCGTGCAGGTGGCGATCGACGGCAGGGCGGCTGCCGTGATCGCGGTCGCCGACGCTCCGCGCGAGACCGCCGCCGAGGCTGTCCGTGCGCTACGCGAGCAGGGCGTGCGGCCGGTGATGCTCTCGGGCGACAGCCGGGCGACCGCCGAGCGTGTCGCCGCCGAGCTGGGCATCGAGGAGGTCATCGCCGAGGTGCTGCCCGCCGACAAGGCCGCCAAGGTCGCCGAGCTGCAGAGGCAGGGCCGCAAGGTCGCGATGGTCGGCGACGGCGTCAACGACGCGCCCGCGCTCGCGCAGGCCGACGTCGGCATCGCCATCGGCGCCGGCACCGACGTCGCGGTCGAGACCGCCGACGTCGTGCTCATGCGCTCTGACCCGCTCGATGTCTCCACCGCGATCACGATCAGCCGCGGCACCGTGCGCAAGATGCATCAGAACCTGTGGTGGGCGGTGGGGTACAACTCGCTCGCGCTGCCCGTCGCCGCGGGGGTGTTCGAGCCGCTCGGATTCGTGCTGCGACCGGAGGTCGCCGCCATCTCGATGGCCGGTTCGAGCATCATCGTCGCGCTCAACGCCGTCTCGCTCAAGCGCCTGCGCCTGCCAGACCGCGCGGAATCGAACCAGTCGCCGCCGGTGGCCGGCGCCCCCGGCGACCACGGACAACAGGTCACGGCCGCCGAAGCTGCGTGAACTTCGGCCACGCTCCCCTGCTCAGAAAGCGCGCAGCCGTGACCATCACCAGTAAGCGCGGCCGGCGAGCGACGCCGACGCTGCCGACCCCGCTCCACGCGGACTCGTGAACGTCCGTTGCGGTTGGTCTATAGCCCGCGTTGAACGCCTGACGATCCAGGTCAGCCGCGGCGCATCAGCCGCGCGACGGCGGCCATCAGCTCTTCGGTCTTGTCAGCCTCTCGTCGGCTTCGGCGCCCATGACGCAGTGGCGGGCGTGCTCGTCGAGCAGCCCGAGCGCGACCTTGTCCAGCGCGGCCTGAGCGGCGCTGATCTGGGTGGACGTCGATGCAGTAGCGGTCGTCATCGACCATCCCCTGCACGCCGCGGACCTGGCCCTCGATGCGCCTCAGGCGCGCTTGGAGCTGGTCCTTCGTGGCGGCGTATCCGCGGGTCGGTGTGGTCTGGGTGGCTGGCGTCGCCGCGGTGGAGCTCGAGCCGACTACGCGTTCGGTGTTCCGCGGCGGCGAGAGCGCGAGCGCTTGCTTTTGGCTTCGGCGCGCTTGGTCGCCTTGGTCTCCGCGCGCACTGTCCTCTGTTGCTCGACCTTGACCTTGGCGTCGGCGTAGGACTGCTCGACCAGGACCTTGCCGCCCGTCCAACCGAACGCCCAGATGACGACCGCGATGGCGAAGGCGATGTTCCACGCCGTCACCGCGAGTTGCTGGCCGAGCGAGTACGCCGTCGCGGTCGCCGCGTCCGTGACGTCGTTGAGCGCCGCGACGTTGGTGGCCTGATTCACGCCTACGCCGCCCGGCGTGACCGAAACGGTGTTCGCGATCGAGTTCCCGCCCATCACCGACATGACGGAGTGGAAGGTGACCGAGATGCCGTAGCCCGCGAGGAATACGGCGATGACGCCGAGTTTCGCGAGCCAGGCGACGAACGACGGCAGGACGACTCGGACCGCGTATTCACGTCGCTTGGCGAGGATCGCGCCGCCTTGTACGGCCTTGGCCCAGAGGCCTCTGAGCTTGCGCCAGAAGATGCGGCCGAGCACGACGAGCAGCATGCCGGCAGCGCCGACGATCGCGAGCGCAAGGACGGGATGATCGTGGGGCCCGGAGAGCTGCAGCTCGAAGGATCCCGGCACCGAGAGGAACAGGTAGGCGTATACGAACGCGCCCGCCACGGTGAAGAAGATCTTCTGCACGACCATTCCCCCGAGCACGCCGGGAAGAGTGGCCCCGGGGATGATCGCGACGAACATCAGCAGCATCACCACCGTGCCGATGTTGGCCGGCAGGAACCCGTTCATCGCGACGCCGGCGGCATACGCGGCGAGCACCTGTGGATAGCCGACGAGTGCGGTGGGAAACGCTGCGCGGAGGATGAAGAACCAACCGAGGACATCGACGCCCACGAGAGCGAGCGCGCACACGACGAGCGCGATTCCCGCCAGCCATGCGAGCACCTTGGCGAGCCGTCGCGAGCGCGAATCGTCGCCGAAGGGCAGCCATCGTCGGGAGCCCGAACCGGTGGGTCCTGGCGAAGCGGGAGATGGCGAAGCGGAGGCGCTGGTCACAGTGACGACCACGCCGATCCCGGCGCACGCGACAAGATCCCACCAGCCTCCCGGGCCGGCATCACCTCGTTGGGGTGATGCGCGAACAGCCGGGGACCCGATGCTGCAGTCGCTTCCGGCCGGACGGCGAGTCCTTCCACGAAGGAGCACGTCATGACCGACCACCGCGCCCTCGGCGTGGCCGTCGCCGCCGGACGCGTCACCGCCGGCGCCGCGGTGAGCCCCACCGTGGTATGAGGCGCGTATAGGGTCGGCGCTGGCAGTGCGACGCGCGATCGAAGCCCATCTCGGATCCGAGCAGGTGTCTCGGGTGATCTACGGCGCGATCATCGGGTTGGCGCTCATCGTGGCGCTCGAGCATCATCCGCCGGGGCCGGGTGTCATGATCGGGACCCTCCTGGCCACCGCCGTCGCGGTCGGCCTCGCCGAGCTCTACAGCGAGGTCGTGGGGACTGAGGCGCGAACGCACCGGCGCGTCGGACGCGCCGGCATCCGGCGCATGCTCGACGACGTCGGCGCGGTCGCGCTCGGGATCGCGTTTCCGTGTGTCTTCTTCATCCTCGCCGCCGCAGGATCGATCGACGTGGAGACCGCGTTCACGATCGCCAAGTGGTCCGGCCTCGTGCTGATCGGGTTCTACGGGTTCGCCGCCGGACGCCTCAGCGGGGCCGGGGTGGCCGCGTCGCTGCTGCAGGCGGTGGTGGTGGGAACGATCGGCGGAGCGCTGATCGCCTTCAAGGCGTTGATCCACTGACGCGCCTGTCCGCAAGGCGCAGACGGCGGCCGGTTCACCCGGTTCGGACGATGCCCCGGGCGGGAGCTCGTCTCACGATGGCCCGGACAGCGACCGGGGAAGGGCCGTGACCACGCCTGCACCATACGGAGAGGACATGCGTTGGCAGCCCGCGACCCCGCGTCTCGGCCTCCTGCGCACGCTCGTCTCCTGGGCGGTCGGCGCGGCCGCCGTGTGGATCGCGGCGGCGGTCGTCCCGGGCGTCGGGCTCGAGCAGAGCGGCGCGGCATTCGTCGTCGCGGCGCTCGTCGCCGTGTTGAACGCGGTGCTCCCGCCGATCCTCGCGGCGCTGCGCCTCCCGTTCATGCTGGTGGCGGGCTTCCTGCTCGTCCTCGCCGCGGACGCCGGACTCCTCCTGGCCGCGCACGCGCTGCTGCCCGACGACATCCAGGTCGACTCGTTCGGCGACGCGCTGCTCGCATCGCTCGTGATCGCCGCCGTGAGCCTCGTCCTGCAGACCATCCTCGGCACGAACGACGAGGACCAGTACAGCCTGCGGGTCACGCGCCGCATCGCGCGCCGCCAGGGGGCGGGCGAGACCTCCAGCGTCCCGGGGATCCTCTTCCTCGAGATCGACGGGCTCGCCCTACCCGTCCTGCGGGACGCGATGCGCGACGGGAGCGCGCCGACGATGGCCGGCTGGATCGCCGACGACGGCTACCGGCTCGCCGAGTGGGAGACCGACCTCTCCTCGCAGACCGGGGCGAGCCAGGCGGGGATCCTGCTCGGGTCCAACGAGGACATCCCGGCCTTCCGCTGGGTGGAGAAGGAGTCAGGCCGGCTGCTCGCCTGCTCCTCGCCGTCCGACTGCGCCGAGATCGAGCGGCGGCGCGCGTCGGGCATCGGGCTGCTCGCCGACGGGGGCGCGAGCCGCGGCAACCTGCTCTCCGGCGAGGCGGAGGAGACGATCCTGACCGTCAGCCGCACCGACGCCGAGAAGCACGCCAACCCCGGCTACCGCGCGTTCCTCGCCAACGGATTCAACGTCACGCGCGCGCCACGGCCAGACCCAGGGCGCGACGTTCAAGCAGCGCCACGGCTACGGGCTCGACGAGCTCGTCGAGCGGTCGCTGGCGGGCGGCCGCGTGGCCGGCATCGCCGGCGGCGACGAGCAGGACGCGATGGTGCGCCGGGCCGTCGAGGAAGCGACCGGCCGCAACGCGCCCAAGCGCGCGAAGAACGACGTCTCGCAGCGCGACGTCGTGGTCCTCGGGTCCGGCAACCTCGGGCTCGTCTACCTGATGGAGAGCGATCGCCGGCTCACCGTCGAGGAGATCGACGAGCGCCACCCCGACCTGATCCGCACCCTCCGGGAGCATCCGCACATCGGGTGGTTACTCGTCCGCTCCGCGGACCACGGCGCCGTCGTGCTCGGCCCGTCCGGAACCGCGTACCTGGACGACGGGCGCGTCGAGGGCGACGATCCGCTCGCGCCCTTCTCCCCCACCGCGGCCCGCCACCTGCGCCGGACGGACGGCTTCGCCCACGTCGCGGACATCATGGTCGGCAGCTTCTACGACCCGGTCCTCGACGAGGGCTGCGCGTTCGAGGAGCTGATCTCGTTCCACGGCGGCCTCGGCGGCCCGCAGACCCGGCCGTTCCTGCTCGCGCCGCCCGGGCTCCCGCTGCCGGACGAGCCGATCATCGGGGCGGCGGAGGTCCATCGGGTGCTCTCGGGCTGGCGGCGAGCGCTGGCAGGCCACGCGTCCAGGGCATCGGCCCACGCGCTCGGGCATCTGCGACGCGGGACGCACGCCCCCACGCCATAGCGGCGTCGACGAGTCATGACGACGAGCCAGGCCGACCCGGCCGGCGACCCCGGGCTGAGGCCGGCGATGCTGTCAGGCGCCGTCGAGCAGGCCGCACCCGCGGGCGCGCGCGACCGCGTCCGAGCGGCAGGAGACCCCGAGCTTGCGATAGACCGCGTTGGCGTGGGTCTTGATCGTGTTGGCCGAGACGTAGGTCAGCTCGCCGATCTCGCGGAAGGACAGATGGGTGGGGAGGTACTGGAGGATCCGCAGCTCCGCCGCCGTCATGGACGGCTGCGCCACGCCGTCGCCGGCGGCAAACGCGTCGAGCCTCGCCGCCATCTCGGCCGCCCACCGGTGCAATGTCACCGCGTCCGGCAGCCGCCGCAGGAGCCGGCCGGCGCCGGCGAGCTGCTCGCGTCCGAGGTTGACATCGCTCAGCCGCAGCGCGGCGCGGGCGAGCACGAGGCCCACCTGCGCCTCGGCGGCTGGTGGGAAGTCCACGAGATGCGACTGCAGCCGCGCGGCCTCACGAAGGTCGCTCTGGGCGGCGTCGACCCGTCCGCGGTGTGCGCGCACCAGCGCGGAGACGGCGAATACGAGCGCCATCGCGGCGTGGTCGGCGAGCCCATGGCGGTCGACCTGGGCCCGGGCGCGCGTCATGAGCGCGGCAGCGAGCTCCCAGTCGTCCTCGTCGAGTGCGAGCACGGCGAGCTGCGCGAGGCAGAGGGCATGGATCGCCGGCGCGGACACCGCCGCGCAGCGCGCGCCGGCTTCGAGCGCTATCGCCGCACCCTCGGCGTCGCCCTCGAGATGGCGCGCCAGGCCGGCGATCAGCGAGCACAGCGCCCGGCTGGCCGCGCCCGCGGGCTGCTCTGCCGCGGCGTCGAGGACGGAATCGGTTCCCGCGCCTGCAAGTGCGCCGCGCAGGACCGCCACGCCGACTTGGACCGTCGGGTCATGCCCGTTCGCGGTGGCGGCGGCTGCGGTCCAGTGGGTGGCCAGCTGCCCCTGGCCCCGCAGCAGGGCGCAGCCCGCGGCGGTCAGGGCGAGCGTGGCGTGCCCGGCGATCTCGGTCTGCTCGAAGCGGCCGAGCCAGCGCTCGGCGGTGCTCGTCCTGCCCGCTGCGACGAGCGGCGCGACGTTGTCCCACACCAGGTCGCCCGCCGCGGCGACGTCGCCGGCGCGGAGCGCGTGATCGATCGCCCGGTCGACGTCTCCGGCACGACGATGCCACGTGCTGGCGAGCCGGTGCAGCTCCGATTCGCGCGCGGGCGCCGCGGCGTGGAGCTCTGCGCGCAGCGTTTCGGAGAGCAGGCGGTGGTGGCGGTAGCGCTCGTCGGAGCGGTCGAGCGGGATCAGCAGCCCTCGGCGTGCCAGCGCCGCGAGCGTGGCGGCTGCACCTTCGCGGCCGGCGAGCGTGTCGCAGAGCGGCGTCGTGAGCGTGTCGGCGACGGAGGTCCGGAGCATGAAGTCCAGCTCTTCCGCCGGGAGGCCGGAGAGCACCTCGTCGCGCATGTACTGCGCCACGAGGCGGTCGGTGCCGCCGAATCGCCCGGCGGCGGCCGCTCCGCGGTCGGCGAGGAAGAGGGACGCGAGCGACAGGGCAGCCGGCCATCCCTCGGTCTGCGCCAGGAGGGAGTCGACTCCCTCCCGTGCGACCTCGTGCCGCTCGACTCTCAACAGCGCCGCCGCCTCTGCCCTGGTCATCGCCAGCTCGCGCGGACCCAGCTCCGTCACGCAGCGCTGCGCGCGCATGCGCGCGATCGGCAGCGGCGGCTGGGTGCGCGAGGCGATCGCCAGCATCGCGTGCGACGGAAGGTCGCCGGCGAGGGCCGCCAGCGCAGCGATCGCGCGACGGGCCGACGCCAGCAGCCGGCGCG
>DATHJG010000383.1:0-7469 GCA_035489875.1 Solirubrobacteraceae bacterium
GCCCGTTTCACGCACGAAGGTCCTGCTGCGCAGCGAGGAGTCCGGCGGCGAGGTCTCGGTGATCGAGAACGTCCTCCCGCCGGGCTTCCCGGGGCCGTACCTGCACACCCACGACTTCGACGAGGCGTTCTACGTGCTCGAAGGCGAGATCACGTTCCAGGTCGAGGACGAGCTGCTCACCGCCGGCCCCGGCGAGTTCGCATTCGCACCCCGCGGCGTGCGCCACACGCTCGCCAACCGCTCCGGCGCACCCGCGCGCTACGTGCTCGTCTGCACGCCCTCGGGCTTCGAGCGCTACTTCGCCCGGATGGAGGCCGAGCAGGCGGGCGTCGAGCCGCCGGCGTGGGCGCTGCAGGAGATCCCGGAGGTGACGCGCGTGGGCCCGCGCATACCGTAACTCCCGGAGCGCAGGCGGGAGGCTGCCTTCCGCCTGCGCTCCATTGCTCGACACGGACTAGCCGGACGCCGAGCACCGGAGCGATCTCACGAGCCCTGGTCCCCGAGCACCGGAGCGCTCTCGTGCGGATCGCGAAGCGGCAAGTGTCCGCGGTGCGACCGGCCTAGAATCGGCCGCGACGCATGGCCAGACGCCGATTGGAAGGGCTCGAACGGGTCCTGGGGGTGAACGCCCTCTTCTCCACCGCCTACGGCAACGTCGGGTCCTCGATCTACTACGCGCTCGGCCTCGTCGCGTCCTACGCGCTCGGGCTGACCCCGGTCGTCTTCATCATCACCGGGTTCTTCTTCTTCTGCACCGCGGCGAGCTACGCCGAGGCGACCGCGATGTTCCCCGAGGCCGGCGGGTCGTCGAGCTTCGCGCGGCGGGCGTTCAACGAGTTCTGGTCGTTCTTCGCGGCCTGGGCCGGGATGCTGACCTACACGGTCACGATCGCGATCTCGGCGTTCTTCGTGCCGCACTACATCGGCGGCGTGTTCGACTTCGCCGAGCCGCTGCGGCACGGGCCGGGCGACACGATCGCCGCGTGCGTCGTGATCGCGGTGCTCGCCGCGGTCAACGTGATCGGCGCGAAGGAGTCGACCGGGATCAACGTCACGCTCGCCGTGGTCGACTTCCTCACCCAGCTCCTGCTGGTCGTGATCGGCGCGGCGCTCGTGTTCTCCCCGGACACGCTGGTCAACAACGTCGACCTCGGCACCGCGCCCACCTGGAGCAACTTCATCCTCGCGATCCCGATCGGCATGCTCGCGTACACGGGCATCGAGACCGTCTCGAACATGGCCGAGGAGGCCAAGGACGAGATACACACGATCCCGGCTGCGATCAACCGCGTCCGGATCGCGGTGTTCGCGATCTACTTCACGCTGCCCGCGGTCGCGCTCTCCGCGCTGCCGGTCACGCGTGTGAACGGCGAGTACCAGACGCAGCTCGGCCTGACCGAGGACGAGGGCGGCTTCGCCGGCGACCCCGTGCTCGGCGTCGTCAAGCAGATCGACCTCGGGGTGTTCCAGAACGTCGCCGAGATCTACGTCGGCCTGCTCGCCGCCACGATCCTGTTCCTCGCCACCAACGCCGGCATCATCGGCGTCTCGCGGCTCGTCTACTCGATGGGCATCCACCGCCAGCTACCCGACGCGCTGCGGCGGCTGCACCCCGAGTTCCGCACGCCGTGGATCGGGATCCTCGTCTTCTCGGCCGCGGCGATCGTGCTGATCCTGCCGGGGGAGGAGACGCTCCTCGGCAGCGTCTACTCGTTCGGCGCGCTGCTCAGCTTCACGATGGCGCACGCGTCGGTCGCGCGCCTGCGCGCCAAGCGGCCCGACATACCGCGTCCGTACCGCGGGCCCGGCAACCTGCGGCTCGGCGACTACGACGCGCCGCTGTTCGCGCTCGTCGGCGGCACCTTCACCGCGATCGCGTTCGTCGTGATCGTCGTGCTCAACCTGCCGGTCGCCGCGATCGGCGCCGGCTGGCTGCTCGTCGGCATCGCCGTCTACGCCGGCTACCGGCGCCGCCAGGGCCTCGACCTCACCTCCACGCACAAGGTCGCGATCGCGCAGCCGGTGGTCGACCACGAGGCGGAGTACGACTCCGTGCTCGTCCACGTCGGCGACGACACCTACGACGAGCAGACGATCGCCACCGCGACCAAGCTGGCCGCGCGCAAGCGCCGCGGGATCCACGTGCTGGTCACGATCATCGTGCCGAACTCGCTGCAGATCGGCGCGCCGATGCCGGAGGCCGAGGCCGCCGCCGACTCGATCATCGAGCAGGCCAAGCTGCAGGGCGGCAGCCGCGTGTCCGGGCACTGGGAGAAGGTGCGCGCGGGCCAGGCCGGGCGGCGGATCATCGAGGAGGCGCAGGACATGCGCGCCGCCGCGGTGATCATGACGCTGCCGCGGCGCGTGGCCGGCACATCGGTGTTCGGCAAGACGATCGAGACTGTGCTCGCCGAGCGGCCCTGCCGGGTGATCATCGAGTCGAGCCCGCCGGACCGCCCGCGGCGCCGGCGCGGCCCGGCGCGGACGAAGGTGACGGCATGAGCCCGATCACCGCCGTGCTGTCGGGGCTGATGCTCGTGATCGGGCTGGCGCTGATCGTGCGCACGCTGGCGGCCGGCGGCGGGCCGCTGGCGGCCGGGGTGCTGATGGGCCTGCTGTTCGTCGCCGCGGGCGCCGGGCGGCTGTGGGCGGAGCGGCGGCGATGACCGCTCCGGGCCGGCTGCCGCGGTTGGAACAGCCCGACGCGCTGAAGCGCGGCACGGGATCGCCGCCGCTGTTCGGGATCGTCCAGGGCTTCCTGTCGGCGTCGCTGTACTTCGCGCTCGGCGTGATCGTCGGGGACGCGCTCGGCTACACGTGGCTGGTCCTGCTCGCCGCGGCGGTGTTCTTCACGCTGCTGGTGCTCTCCTACATGGAGGGCGCGTCGCTGCACCAGGAGCGCGGCGGCGCGACCGTGATCGCGCGCTACGGCTTCAACGAGCTGTGGAGCTTCGTGGCCGGTTGGGCGATCCTGCTCGACTACCTGATCCTGATCGCGATCACCGCGTTCGCGACGACGGACTACATGGCGATCTTCTGGGACGAGTTCGCGCACGGCGCCCCGGAGCTGATCCTCGCCATCGGGGTGATCCTCTACGTCGCCTGGGTCAACGTGCGCGGCGCCGGCTCGCGGCGCTGGGAGCGGGCGGCGTTCGTGGTCGTCGCGGACCTCGCCGTGCAGGTGCTGGTGGTCGTGCTCGGCATGGCGCTGCTGTTCGAGCCCGACGTGCTGAGCCACCCCGCCCAGATCGCGGGCTCGCCGGACTTCCAGGACGTGCTGTTCGCGTTCACGCTCGCGATCGCGGCGTTCTCGGGCCTGGACGCGTCCTCCTCGCTCGCCGGCGAGGTCGCCGTCTCACGGCGTGGCCTCAAGCGCCTGTTCGCGGTGCGCACGGCCGCCTTCGTGCCGTACGTCGGGATCGCGCTCGTCGCGTCCTCGACGCTGCCGCAGACCGGCGACCGCTGGCGCGAGGCGCCGATGCTCGGCATCGCCTCGGCGTTCGAGCAGGACTGGCTGCGCGAGCCGCTGCGCTACGGGATCGCGGTCATGGCGATCGCGATCCTCGTGATCGCCTGCAACGCCGGCATGTTCGGGCTCTCGCGCCTGGGCTACTCGCTGGCGCTCAACCGCCAGATCCCGTCGCTCGTCGGCCGCCTGCATCCCCGCTACAACACGCCGATCGTGCTGATCGGGCTCGGCACGCTGCTCGCGATCGCGCTCGTCATCCCGACCGACCTGGAGCTGCTCGCCGCGATCTTCGCGTTCGGGGCGACGCTGGCGTTCACGCTCGTCCACCTGTCGGTGATCCGGCTGCGCTTCCGCGAGCCCGACCGCGACCGGCCGTACAGGATCCCGTTCGGCATCCGCATGGGCCGCGGCGAGCTGCCGCTCACCGCCGCGCTGGGCGCGGCGATGTCGGTGCTCGCGTTCGGCTCCGTGCTCGTGCTGCACGACGCGGCGCGCTTCGTCGGCGCCGGCTGGATGGCGTTCGGGGTCGCGCTCTACGTCACCTACCGGCTGACCGAGGGCAAGCCGGTGTTCCGGCGCGTCACGGTCCCGGCCAAGGCGCTGACGCTGCAGGAGGTGGAGGCCGAGTTCGCGTCGATCCTCGTGCCGGTGCTCGGGACCCCGCTCGACGACGACATCATGCAGACCGCCGGACGGCTCGCCGCCGGGGACGGCGACGAGGACGGCGAGGGCGGCGCGGTGATCGAGGCGCTGTGGGTGTTCGAGATCCCGCTGGCGCTGCCGCTCGACACGCCCGTCGGGGAGAGCGAGCTGCGGCGGGCGCGCAAGGCGCTCGCACGCGCCAAGGCCGTGGGGGAGGAGTACGAGGGCGTCGAGGTCGCCACCGCCACCGTGCGCGCCCGCCGCGCGGGCGAGGCGATCGTGCACGAGGCCAAGCGGCGCGGCGTCGAGGCGATCGTGTCCGCCGCCGAGGAGCCGACCGGCGTGCGCGGCGGTCTGTGGCTCGGCGGCAAGCAGGGGCTGCACGACTCGTTCGTGGGGGAGACGACCCGCTACGTACTGCAGAAGGCGACGTGCCGTGTGATCCTCACGGCGCCGCCCGCGGGCAAGGTCGTGCAGGATCTGATGCGCCCGATCCCCGGTGCCGTCCCCGAGCTCCCGCTCGGGCATCCCGCGCCCGGTGCCGACGGTTCCGCGCCGGGTCGCTAGAGTCCTCGCGCGATGTTCGTCCTCGTCGTCGGAGCCGGCCGCGTCGGCTCCTCCGTCGCCACAGCCGCCCTCGAGGCCGGCCACACCGTTTCCGTCCTCGACGAGGATCCGCTCTCGCACGAGCGGCTCGACGTCGAGCTGGGCAAGTCCTGGGAGGAGGCCGGCGGCCGCTTCACGATCGGCACGGCGCTCGAGCTCGACGCGCTGATCGAGTCCGGGATCGAAGACGCCGACGTGTTCATCGCGTCGACGAACGGCGACAACACGAACCTGGTGGTGGCGCAGCTCGCCCAGCGCCGGTTCGAGGTGCCCAAGGTGATCGCGCGCGTGCTCGACCCGCGCCGCGCGGCATGGTACGCCGAGCAGGGCGTGCACACGATCTGCCCGACGCAGATCGCGATCGAGCAGCTCGAGCATGCGGCGCTGGAGATCTGAATGGCCGGGCTCTACGTGATCATCGCCGGCGCGGGCAAGGTGGGGTGGAACCTCGCCCGGGAGCTGCTCGAGCGCGGCGACGAGGTGACGGTGATCGAGCAGGACCGGCGCCGCTACCTGACCGTCGAGCAGGAGCTCGAGCACGCGGTCCAGTACGGCGACGCGACCGAGCTGTGGGTGCTCGAGCGCGCCGGCATCCAGCGCGCGGACCTCGTGGTCGCGGTCACCGGCGACGACGAGGACAACCTGCTGATCTGCCAGGTCGCGAAGGAGAAGTACCTCTGCGAGCGGATCATCGCCCGCTGCAACAACCCGCGCAACCTCGCGCACTTCAAGCTGCTGGGGATCCAGCCGGCGGTCTCCGCCACCGACCTGATCCTGCGCCTGATCGAGCATGAGGTGCCCCGCTACGGCCTCGTGCACCTGCTCGACCTGCCGGAGGAGCGGCTCGAGATCATCGAGCTCGTGGTCGGGGACGGCTGCGCCGCGGCAGGCAGGCGGGTCGCCGACCTGGCGCTGCCCGACGGCGCGCTGGTCATCTCGGTGCTGCGCGACGGCTCCGGCTTCGTGCCGAAGGCCGACAGCGTGATCGAGGCCGGCGACGAGGTGCTCGTCGTGCTCGACCCCGGGCTCGAGGACGACATCACCAAGCTGTTCGTCTCGAACGTCGCCGGTGGCTGACCGGCAGGTCGGCGCGCTGATCGTCGGCGGTGGCGCCGCCGGCGCGGCGTGCGCCGAGGCGCTGCACGAGGGCGGATTCGACGGCGGCGTGCTGCTCGTCGGGCGCGAGCCCGATCCGCCCTACGAGCGCCCGCCGGCGTCCAAGGGCTACCTGGCCGGCGCGCAGGATCGGGACGCGTGCCTCTTCCACGATGCGGCCTGGTACGCCAAGCGCTCGATCGAGCTGGCGTCGCGGACGAGCGTGATGCGCCTCGACACCGGCGCGCGCACGGCGACGCTGTCGACCAAGGAGGTCGTCGAGTACGGCGTCGCGCTGATCGCGACCGGCGCGAACGTGCGTCGCCTGCGCGTCGACGGCGCGCAGCTCGAGGGCATCCACTACCTGCGCACGCTCGGCACCTCGGACGCGGTTCGGACCGACGCCGAGCAGGCCGAGCGCGTCGTGCTCGTCGGCGGCTCCTACATCGCGTGCGAGGTGGCCGCGACGCTGACGGCGCTCGGGAAGCGTTGCACGATGGTGATGCTCGAGGACGCGCCGCTCTCGACGCACTTCGGACCGACGGCCGGCGGCTTCTTCGGCGGGCTGCTGCGCGAGCGCGGCGTCGAGCTGGTCTGCGGCGACGGCCTCGAGCGCCTGGAGGGCGGCGAGCGGGTCGAGCGCGTCGTGACCGCGTCCGGGCGGGAGATCGCCGCCGACATGGTCGTGATGGGCACCGGCGCGATGCCCGACGCGATGCTCGCCCGCGCCGCGAAGCTCGAGCTCGGCGCCAGCGGCGGCGTCGCCTGCTCCGCCGACCTGGAGACCTCCGCGCGCGGCGTGTGGGCGGCCGGCGACGTGTGCGAGTACGACTCGGTCCTGCACGGCCGGCGCGTGCGGATCGAGCACCACGAGGTCGCCCTGGCGCAGGGCCGCGCGGCGGCGGCGGCGATGCTGGGGACGCGCAAGCCCTACGCCGAGGTGCCGTACTTCTGGACCGACCTGGCCGACTGGGCGACCGCCGAGTGGGTCGGGATCACCGAGGCCCCGGAGCGCGAGATCGTCCGGGGGAGCATGGCCGACGGCGGGTTCAGCGTCTTCCACCTCGCGCGCGGGCGGGTCGTCGCCGCGCTGTCGGTGGGACGCGGCGAGGACCTCGCCCACGCCCGCCGGCTGATCGCCGCCGGCACCGACCTGAGCGGCCGCGAGGCCGCGCTGGCGGACGGCGATCTCGAGGCGCTGTAGCCGGGAGGCTCCGCGCCTCAGGCGGCGGTCGCGCCCTCGTCGGGCGCGCCGCCCTCGACCGGCTCGAGCACGAAGACCTCGACGCCGAGGCCGTTCGCGGGATCCACCTGGGACATGAACGAGTGCACGCGCCGCCCGGTCAGCCGCTCGATCGCCGAGCGGAACGTCTGCTCCATCGTGTGCTGGAACGTGGTGCGGACGTCGCGCACGGTGTCCGCGCGGTCGACCGCGACCAGCGTGCGCTCGGCCGTCGTCAACACGTCGCGCAGCACCGTGACGACGAGGTTGTCCCACGCGTAGGTCTTGGCCTGCGTGGCGCCCTTGCCGTAGTGCTCGGCGTGGATGCGCACGATCGCCTGCGAGATCGCGGAGCGGAGTGCGCCGTCCATCGGCGGCGGCGCCGGCGGGGCGCCGGCGTGACGCGACCCGTCAGGATCGGACGTGGGAGTGGGG
>DATHJG010000384.1:0-3069 GCA_035489875.1 Solirubrobacteraceae bacterium
CGAAGCGGGTGTTCGCCGCCCCGCGCCCCGCGCACCCCGCCGTCGACCTCGAGGCGCAGGCCGAGCTGTTCGAGAGCCCGGAGAAGCACCGGCGGATGACCGCGTTCCTGGAGCGGAAGAAGCGATCGTGAGCGTTCCGGAGTCGGTCGGCGTGCTCGGCGGAGGCCGCATGGGTGCGGGGATCGCGCACGCGTTCCTGCTGGCCGGGGCGCGCGTGATCGTGGTCGAGCGGGATGCCGGGCTCGCCGAGGCCGCAGGCGCCCGCGTGCGCGAGAGCATCGCCGCGAGCGTGCGGCGCGGCACGACGCCGGAGCCGGAGGACGTGCTCGGCGACGCGCTGACCGTCGGCACGGACGTGGGCGAGTTCGCCGGCTGCGGCCTCGTCGTCGAGGCTGTGCCCGAGGACCTGACCCTCAAGATCGAAGCCCTGGGCAGGATCGAGGCGACGATCGCGCCCGGCTCGGCCATCGCATCCAACACCTCTTCTTTGTCGATCGACGCGCTCGCCGCCGCGCTCGACCGGCCAGCCGACTTCATCGGCCTGCACTTCTTCAACCCGGTCCCCGCCTCGCAACTGGTGGAGATCGTGCTCGGCTCCGCGACCTCGCCCGAGCTCGCCGCGAACGCGCGCGGCTGGGTCGCGGCGCTGCGCAAGATGCCGATCACCGTGCGCGACGCCCCCGGTTTCGCGTCCTCGCGGCTCGGGGTCGCGATCGGGCTGGAGGCGATCCGCATGCTCGAGTCCGGCGTCGCGAGCGCGACCGACATCGACCTCGCGATGACCCTCGGCTACAAGCATCCGGTAGGGCCGCTGCGCCTCACCGACATGGTCGGCCTCGACGTGCGCCTCGGCATCGCCGAGTACCTGCACGGCGAGCTCGGCGACCGGTTCGAACCACCCGCCCTGCTGCGACGCCTCGTCGCGGAGGGCAAGCTCGGCCGCAAGACCGGCCAGGGCTTCTTCACCTGGGAGAACGAATGAGCACCACCACCCCCCTCACCCCGAGCTACGTGCAGGGCGCGTGGTGGGTCCCGGATGCCGCGGCCGCCGCCGGCGCGACGATCGTCCGCGACGCCTCCACCGGCGAGCCCGTCGCGGCCGTCACCACCGAGGGCCTCGACCTCGGAGCCGCGCTCGAGTACGCTCGCACGGCCGGCCAGGCCTCGCTCGGTGCGCTCACCTTTCACCGGCGTGCGGTGATCCTGAAGCAGCTCGCCACCGCGCTCACCGAGCGCAAGGACGAGCTCTACGCCCTCTCGACGCGCACGGGCGCTACCAAGAACGACTCCTGGGTCGACATCGACGGCGGCATCGGCGTGCTGTTCACCTACTCGTCGAAGGGCCGGCGCGAGCTGCCCAACGCGAAGGTCTACGTCGACGGCGCGGTCGAGGCGCTCTCGAAGGACGGCAGCTTCATCGGACAGCACATCTACACCCGGCTGCCCGGTGTGGCGGTGCAGATCAACGCGTTCAACTTCCCGGTGTGGGGGTCGCTGGAGAAGTTCGCCCCGGCGTTCCTCGCGGGCATGCCGACGCTCGTGAAGCCGGCCACCCCATCCGGGTACCTGGCCGAGGCCATGGTGCGCATCATGGTCGAGTCGGGCCTGCTGCCCGAGGGATCCCTGCAGCTCGTGTCGGGCAGCGTGCCGACCCTGTTCGACGAGCTGCGGCTCGGCGACCTGGTCGCGTTCACCGGGTCGGCGTCGACGGCCGAACGGCTGCGGGCGCACGCCTCGGTGCAGACCGGCGGCGTCGTATTCTCGAGCGAGACCGATTCGATCAACGCGTCGGTGCTCGGTCCGGATGCCGTGGCAGGCACGCCCGAGTTCGACGCCTACGTCAGGCAGCTCATGGCCGAGCTGACGGTGAAGGCCGGGCAGAAGTGCACGGCGATCCGGCGGGCGATCGTGCCGAACGCGTCCGTGGATGCCGTGGTCGAGGCCCTGCGTGCCCGCCTCGAGGAGCGGGTGGTGGTCGGCGACCCGCGCGGCGAGGGCGTCACGATGGGACCGCTCGCCTCGATGGAACAGCGGGATGAGGTGCTGCGGCAGGTCGGCAAGCTCGTGGCCGCGGGTGGCGAGTTCGTCATCGGGAGCGCCGAGAGCCCCGAGGTGACGCACGCCGATGGCTCGCGCGCGCTTGCGCCCGAGGGCGCCTTCGTCGCGGCGATGATGCTGCGGTTCGCCGACTCCGGCGCCGATGCCGTGCACGAGGTCGAGGCGTTCGGTCCGGTGTCGAGCATCTTCGGCTACGACACCGTCACCGAGGCCGTCGACCTCGTCGCCCGCGGCGGCGGATCGCTCGTGACCTCGGTCGCGACGCACGACCCGGACTTCGCGGTCGAGCTCACCACCCGCATCTCGGCGTACAACGGTCGCGTGCTGCTGCTCGATCGCGACGACGCGCGGTCGTCGACCGGTCACGGCTCGCCCATGCCGCACCTCGTGCACGGCGGGCCGGGTCGCGCCGGCGGCGGCGAGGAGCTCGGCGGAATCCGGGCGGTGCTGCATCACATGCGCCGCACCGCGATCCAGGGGTCGCCTGACATGCTCACGGCGCTCACCGGCGTCTGGCACACGGGGGCAGTGTCGCAACCGGGCGGGGTGCACCCGTTCCGCAAGAGTCTGGCCGAGCTGAAGCTCGGCGATCAGGTGGTGTCTGCGTCCCGCGAGGTGACGATGGAGGACATCGAGACGTTCGCCGCGTTCACCGGCGACACGTTCTACGCCCACATGGACGAGGAGGCCGCCGCCGCGAACCCGTTCTTCCCGGGGCGCGTCGCGCACGGGTATCTGCTCGTGTCGTGGGCGGCCGGCCTGTTCGTGGATGCCGCGCCCGGCCCCGTGCTCGCCAACTCGGGCCTCGAGAACCTGAAGTTCGTGACGCCGGTCTCGGCGGGCGACACGATCCGCGTGGAACTCACCGCCAAGCAGATCACCCCGCGCGAGACCGACGACTACGGCGAGGTGCGCTGGGATGCGGTACTGCGCAACCAGCGGGACGACCTGGTCGCGTCGTACGACGTGCTGACGCTCGTGGCGAAGGAGCTCGACGCGGCTTAGGGCTCG
>DATHJG010000385.1:0-2608 GCA_035489875.1 Solirubrobacteraceae bacterium
GCAGCACATCCGGCGCGAGAAGGCGACGCACAACATCTGCACCGCGCAGGCGCTCAACGCGCTCGCGGGCGTGATCTATCTGAGCTGGCTCGGCCGCGAGGGGATCGTGGAGCTCGGCGAGCTGCTGCTCCAGCGGACCGCGTACGCGCGCGACGCGCTGTCCGCGATCGAGGGCGTCGAGCTGCTGCACGACCAGCCGGTCGTGCGCGAGTTCGCGGTCACGCTCGACGCCGACGTGGACGCCGTGATCGAGCGCTGCGCCGCGGAAGGCGTCAACCCCGGGTACGCGCTCGGGCGCGACTACCCGGAGTACCCGAACGGCCTGCTCGTCGCGATCACCGAGCAGCGCGGGAAGCCGGACATCGACCGGCTCGCGCGCACGCTGCAGTCCGCCGTCCGTGAGGTCGTGCACGCATGACGCTCACGCAGACCCCGCAGCAGCGCGACCACGCGCGCACGATCTACGAGAAGTCCCAGCCCGGTCGGCGCGCGTTCGTCGCGCCCGCGCTCGACGTCCCGCGCCGCGAGGGCCTGCTCCCCGATCGCCTCCGCCGCGCCGAGCCCGCCAAGCTGCCGGAGATCGCGGAGCCGGAGATCGTCCGCCACTACAACCGGCTGTCGAAGCGCAACTTCGACCTCGACACCGGCTTCTACCCACTCGGCTCGTGCACGATGAAGCACAACCCGAAGCTGCACGAGCGGGTCGCGGCGTTGCCGGGCAACGCCCGCCTGCATCCGCTCCAGCACCCGCAGCGCGCCCAGGGCGCGCTGCGGCTGATGTGGGAGTTGCAGCGCGCGCTGGGCGAGATCGCGGGGCTGCCGCACGTGTCGCTGCAGCCGTCCGCCGGCTCGCACGGCGAGCTGGCCGGGGTGCTGCTCACCCGCGCCTACCACGAGCGCCGCGGCGAGCGGCGCACGAAGGTGCTCACGCCGGACACCGCGCACGGCACGAACCCGGCGACGGTCACGATGGCAGGCTTCGAGGTCGTGAAGGTCGGCACGAACGACCGCGGCGGCGTCGACGTCGAGGACCTCAGGGCGAAGGCCGGCGACGACGTCGCGTGCCTGATGCTCACCAACCCGAACACGCTCGGGCTGTTCGACCCGGCGATCGAGGAGATCGCGGGGATCGTCCACGACGCCGGCGCGACGCTCTACTACGACGGCGCGAACCTCAACGCCGTGATGGGCAGGACCCGGCCCGGCGACATGGGCTTCGACATCGTGCACTTCAACCTGCACAAGACGTTCACCCAGCCCCACGGCGGCGGCGGCCCGGGCGCCGGCCCGATCGCGGTGTCCGACCGGATCGAGCCGTTCCTGCCCAGGCCGCAGGTCGTGCGGCGCGAGTGGGGGAACGGCACCGGTCCGTCCTTCGAGCTCGACCACGACCGACCGCAGTCGATCGGCCGCCTGCGCGGCTTCCAGGGCAACTACGGCGTCTTCGTGCGCTCCTACGCGTACATCCTCTCGCTCGGGTCCGACGGGCTGCAGGAGGCGTCCGAGACCGCGGTGCTGAACGCGAACTACCTGATGGCGCGGCTCGCGGAGACCGCCGGCGAGCACCTGCCTGTCGCGTACGAACGCACGTGCATGCACGAGTTCGTGCTCACCGGCGGGCCGATGAAGAAGGCGCTGGGGATCCGCACGCTCGACCTCGCCAAGCGGCTGCTGGACTTCGGCTTCCACCCACCGACCGTCTACTTCCCGCTGCTCGTCGACGAGGCGCTGCTGATCGAGCCGACCGAGACCGAGACGCGCGAGACGCTCGACGCGTTCGCCGACGTCGTGGGGGAGATCCTCGACGAGGCGGCGGAGGACCCCGAGGCCGCGCGCAACGCGCCGTACACCACGCCGGTCCGGCGGCTGGACGAGGCCGGCGCGGCGAAGCGCCCGGTCATCCGTCAGCCGCTCTGACGAACCTCGCTACAAAGCGAGGATGAGTCGCAGCGCGTCGTCCAGCGCCTGCATCTCCGCTGCGTCGAGTCGCCCGGCCGAATCCCCGAGGCGCTGCGGGTCGACGACGGTCGCCTGCTCGACGAGCACGCGGGTCTCGGTTCCGAGCAACTCGATGGTGGGCCGGAACGTAGCCGGCCGAGCGCTCGCGGACGTCGGTGCGACCAGCGTCGTGCTGAGGCCCAGGAAGTCGTCGGCTTGGACGACGACCGCGTACCGCGCGCCCTGCTGTTCGCGCCCGCGGGCCCGGCTCGGTGCCGGAAGGCGGAACACCTCTCCCCGGACCACTCAGTCCTCTGCCGACGGCGCCAGTTCGGCCATCTGCTCACGGATCATGCGCATCTCCTCCCGGTCTGCCGCATCTTCGGCAAGCCGGCGTACCTCTTCACGCAGCGCCGGGCGGCTGCGGCGGCGGGCTGCGGCTTCGCGCAGCGCCGTGCGAACGGCCTGCGAATCGCTCAGGCCCTCGGCGCGTACGACGTCAAGCGCGGCGGCACTCGAGTCGTCGAGTCGCACGTGCAGGGAACGAGACACGGCCGTGACTGTAGCACGTTTCGTGCTACGAGCCGAGACGGGCACCGGGCTCGACCACGCGGCGGCGCTCCGCGGGGGCGCCGCCGCGCGAGAGCCGGACCATCAGCACGACCGGCAC
>DATHJG010000386.1:0-2291 GCA_035489875.1 Solirubrobacteraceae bacterium
GCGCCCGCGCCCGCACCAGCCATCGGATGGCCGTAGGTCTCCATCGGCACGCTCGCGGCCCTCCTGTTGATCGCCGCCACCCTCTTCGTCCCGATCCGGAACCTGAGCCGCATCGCCCCCGGCGCACCTGCTCGCGGCCGAATAGTGCAGGCCGGCGCTTGGCTGCGGATGGCCGTCCGGCCGCTTCACACGATCTTGACGCGCACGCTCTCGATCTGAACCGGTCCTTGATATGTCCGGGCCTAGCGTCGGCATCGCTGTGTCGACGGCTAGCAAGGAGAGTTCCAGACCATGACCACGACTCGGATCCCCGTCGGGGAGTCGGAGGCGTCGCAACGCGCTCTGCGGGCAGCAGGGGAGGCGCACCTGTGGCCCGGCCAGCTCAGCTACGCGCCGGACGGCACGGTCAGCCCGGCGACGATCCGCCTCGCGGATCGGATCGCCGGCCTCGCTCCCGACCCCGACTCGCGCGTGTTCTTCGTGAGCGGCGGCTCCGAGGCCGTCGAGACCGCGATCAAGACGGCCAGGAAGTACCACCGCAACAACGGTGAGCCCGGACGCTTCAAGCTGATCAGCCGCCGCGGCTCCTACCACGGCTGCACCCTCGGGTGCCTCAGCCTCGGAGGCGGCGGCTCGAATACCGGTGTCGAGTACCCGCCCCAGTTGTCGGCCTACGCGTTCGAGCCGCCGCTCGTGACCCAGCTGCCCAAGGAGGTCGCCGGCAGCGACACGGAGGCGACGGCCTTCGTGACGGGGACAGCGGCGGAGCGGTAGCCGATGCGCCCGCCCTCAGGCGGCCACCGCCTCCGGCAACGTCAGAGACACGCCGACAGTCGGCGCTCGAGCCTCAGCTTCCTGGAACGACTCCAGATCGCAGCGGGCATCGCGACGTTCTTCGTCATGATCGTGCTGATCGCTCTGATCACGGTCTGACTGCATGGGGTCAGTCGTGGGGCGGCCGGAGGGTCCGCGCGACGGCGGGGACGAGGCTGCCCTGGGCGAAGACGGAGAAGAGCACCGCGACGAAGACGACGCCGTAGATCGCCTCTGCGCCCGGGACGTCGCCGAGGACGGCGAACGCCGCCAGCAGGATCGGGACGGCGCCCTTCAGGCCGCTCCAGGCGATGAAGACCTGGTCGCGGCGGCTCACCTTCGCACCGGCCAGGGTGACCGTCACGACCAGCGGGCGCACGAGCAGCGCCAGCAGGATCGTGAGCACCGCCCCGTCGCGCCACGTCGCCGCGGGCAGGTCGGTGAGGTCCACGGTGAGCCCGAGGGCGACGAAGACGACGATCTCGGACAGGCCGGCCAGCGACTGGTTGAAGCGCCCGACGCCGGGCGTGGCCGGAAGCCGCGCGTCCCCGAGCACGAGCCCCGCGACGAACACCGCGAGGAACCCCGATCCGCCGACCAGCGAGGTCACCGCGTAGAGGACCATCGCGAGTGCGATCAGGAGCACCGGCCGCAGCTCCTCGCTCGCGAGCCGGACGCGGTCGGTGACGGCGAGCAGCACACGGGCGGAGACGATGCCCAGCGCCAGTCCGACCCCCATCTGGACCGCGAACTCCTGGACGACCACGAGAAACGACGCGTCCGCGTGGGTGGCGAGCTCGATCATGCCGATCATCAGCGCGATGCCCGCGGGGTCGTTCACGCCCGCTTCGCCCTCCAGGATCGTGCCCGCGCGCGCGCCGACCTTCGTCCCGCCGAGCACGGAGAACACGACCGCCGGGTCCGTCGGGGCCAGCGCCGCGCCGAGGATGCCGGCGAGCGTCCACGAGAATCCCAGGATCACATGGGCGGCGACCGCGATCAGCGCGGCGGTGGCGAACGTCCCGAGCACACCGAGCGAGAGCACCGGGCCGGCCGACTCCCACATGCGCCGCCACCCGATGTCCATGCCGCCGTTGAGCAGGATGATCACCAGCGCGACGACGGCGATCCGCTCGACCGCCTGGATCGAGAGCGCGCTCCCGAGCTGGGGCCAGATGTCCGCCGCGCCCGCCGCGACGAGCAGGAAGATGCCCGGGGCCGGGATCGGCAGGCGATCGCTCAGCCGCGACGACAGGATCGCCAGCACCAATCCGCCGGCGACCGGCAGGAGGATCAGGGCGAAGTCGGCGATCTCGGGCATGGCGAAGCGGCGCCGACCAGGCTTCCCGGCTCACCGGCGCGGACAGTAGACCATCCGCTCAGGCCACCGCTACGTCGATCCCGGGCGGGACACGTCATTGTGCGTCGTGACGCGATCTTCACGTCCGCTCTCGGGATCTTCATGCGGTCTTGACGGC
>DATHJG010000387.1:0-6604 GCA_035489875.1 Solirubrobacteraceae bacterium
GCTCGGTCCGGGCGACCTGCTCCGCGCCTGGACCGACGCCGACAGCGAGGAACTGCTCCCGCGCACGATCGAGTGGAGCGCGCTCACCGAGACGCGCGCGGGAGCAGTTCCTCGCTGTCGGCGTCGGTCCAGGCGCGGAGCAGGTCGCCCGGACCGAGCAGCTCGGCCGACGGGTGGTCGCCCACGGTCGCCTCGCGCACCATCACGCCCGCGAGCATCAGCAGGCCGATCGGCCTCGTCCCCTCCTCGAGCAGCGCGGGGCTCGGGTTCCAGCGGCCCCGCGGGATGTCGATCACGCGCGCGTAGAGGCGCTGCGCGGCCTCGCGGGCGCGACGCGGGTCCAGCTCCCGCGCGAGCCCGGGGTCGACGTTGAGGAGTTGGACCGAGCCGCAGCCAACTTCCGGCATCCGATTACCTTCCAGGATCGAAGACGATGTGCGATGCCGCCGGTCCTGCACAGGCCCCGGGGGTTGGGGGCTTATCGGTGCGGTCCCGCGCGGATCCTCCGGTGGCATCGCGGCGCCCGTCTCCCGCCGAGGGGCCGCCGCGACGCCCCCAATGTAGCGGCGCGATCCGATAATGGAAGGGGCTCTTGACCGTTCGCCGATGCGTCAGGCCGGATTCCGGTCGGATACGACATGCGCTCGATGTTCAGGCGCTCGCTGCCGATGACCGGAGTGATGCGCACGCGCCAGCCACTCCGCTGCGTCCAGGCCACCGCCGCCGCGGCGACGGCGCGGTTCCGCCTGTGGACGGAGCCCGCGGAGAGCGACTACGAAGGGTCGCTGGACTTCAAGACGCGCGCGGCGGCGTTCCACGGCACGCGGCGCGCGAGCGGCCGCGTGCTGCAGACGGTCTCGCTGCCGGACGCGACGTTCCTGCGCGAGCCCGGCCAGCGGGACTGGATGCGGCTGCACAGCTCGCGCTGGCGGCAGGGAAGTTGGGACCCCTTCGGCGTGCTCGACGTCGTCGTCGCGGTGCCCGAGCTGGTGTCGACCGAGGCCGAGCCGACGCAGCGCGGCGCGCTCCAGCACCACGTCGGCCGGCTCGACGCCGCGGCGGTGGAGCGGCTCGCGGACGAGGCGTCGACGGTCGTGCGCCGCGTGCGGCCGCTGCCGCCGGCCGGCGAGGACGGGGAGGCGGAGATCTCGGTCTGGCTCGACAGCCGCCTGCGCATCCACCGCGTCCGCTACCGCACGAGCCGCCCGCGCGCCGCCCTGCTCCACTTCGACCTCTTCGACTTCGCCCGCCCGGTCCGGGTCGAGATCCCTGAGCGCTTCGAGTCGGTCGACCTCGACGCCGTCCGCGGCGCGCTCCGCTCCGAAGAGGCCTGAGCCCGGAGCTATACTGGCCGCCGCCCGTTGCCGGGTGGTGTAATTGGCAGCACACCAGTCTCTGGATCTGGGAGTTGGGGTTCGAGTCCCTGCCCGGCAGTCCGGACTGTTCGCAGTCCCGTTTGCATATCTCCTGGGCCGAGAGCGCAGCGCTGGCCCTCAGCGACGCCGCGCCATCCACGCAGTCTGCGCCGCGCGCCACGTGACGGTCGCGGTGTCGTCGGGCTGGAGGATCGCCCGCGGGTCCGTTCCCGATGCCGCGAGCGTGCGTGGTCGGCGGCCGAGCATGGCCGCGCGAACCGGACCTGCGCCGGCAGCGGCCGCCCACACCGCGAGCACGCCGCCACCGCGCGCGACGCTCACGTCGATCGCGGCCGCCCGCTCACCGCGCGCGACCGTCCGCGACGGCCCCAGGCTGCCGCCCGGCGGGCGGGTCGCGACGCGCACGCGCCGGTCCTCGAAATCGCCCACGAGCCACGCCACCGCCCCCCAGCCGTCGCTCGCCATCGCCACCGCAGGACATGCGACTCGATCTGGCGCGGCCCAGCGCGTCACCGGGCGCGGCGCGATCGGCGTGCCGTCCGGTTGGCGGCCGGCGAGCATGATGCGGCGCTGGAGCTTTCCGTCCCGCCAGCGCTGGTGGTCCCAGGCGGCGAGCTGCGCCCCGCGCGGAGCGGTCGCGACGCGGGGGCACGACGGCTCGAAGTCCGGTGACGTCGGCAGCGTCAGCCAGCGGCGACGGTCGCGGAGCAGGGACGCGGTGTCCGCGCCTGCGCCCGCGACGAGCGCGGGTCGCTGCGGGCCGCTCCAGATCATCCAGGTGGCGAGCCAGATGCCGCTGTCAAGCCAGCCGAGCGAGACATCGGACGGGATCCGCCGCGACGGGATCAACCGCAGTCCCGGCGCCGCGTACGGGGTGTTGCCGATCCCCAGAAACGGCCCACCTTCCCAAGCCCACGCGGCGCGTCCCGAAGGAGCGAGCGCCAGCGTGGGCGGACCGGACATCACGTTGCTGGCGCCGCGCCGGCTGGTCTTGAACGCTCGTCGCCCGGGCGGGCGCGCCGCGAAGGACACCGATCCCCGAGTGCACGCCTTGCAGTCCTCGAACGCGCCCCAGGCAAGCACCGCTCCGCCGCGATCGTCGAGCGCGGCGGCGGGTGCCCCCGGGGCCGGTGTCTCGATGCGCCCGGTGACGCCGCGGTGGGCGAACCGCCACCGGATCACGTCCTCGGCGTCCCACGCGATCAGGACGCGCCCGCGGCCGTCGGCAGCCATGGCGATCCCCTCCCGGACCGGTCCGAGCCGCACCGCATCTCGCCAGCGCTGCTCTGCGGCGGCCGATCCGGCCGGCGACAGGAACGACATCACAGCGACGGCGAGCAGAAACCCGAATGTCTTCATTGCTGCCTATCAACGAGATCGCGGGCGACGGGTTGCGACGGTGCGATCCTCCCGGAGGAGCCGTCCGGATCAGGCCCGTGACCAACCTTCGCCACGTGCGTATCTCGACGTTGCTCCGTGGGCCGGGACGGACCGCCCCACGGGACAGGCGCCGGCGCCCCAGCCCGCGGCAGGATGGAATGAGCAGTTTTCCGTCAAGACCGTACGAGGCAAGGAGTTCGTGATGAGCATCGAGCGCAAGCGCAAGCTTGGAGTCGAGTTCATCGGAACGTTCTTCTTGGTGTTCACCGTCGGCATGTCGGTCGCGACCGACGGGACCCTTGCGCCGCTGCCAATCGGCTTCGTGCTGATGGTCATGGTCTTCGCCGGCGCCCATGTATCGGGTGCGCACTACAACCCGGCCGTCAGCACCGCCGTGCTCCTGCGCGGGAGAATGACGCGGAACGAGTACGTCGCGTACGTCATCGTGCAGGTGCTCGCGGCGCTCGTCGCCGCCGGGGTGGTCAGCATGCTCGGGGACACCCCGGCGTCGGCGGTGCCGGTGGCCGGCGCGGGCAAGATGCTGATCGCCGAGTTCCTGTTCACGTTCGCGCTGGCCTATGTCGTCTTGAACGTCGCGACCGCGAAGGACACCGAGGGCAACTCGTTCTACGGTCTCGCGATCGGCTTCACGCTGGCCGCCGGCATCTTCGCGGTGGGTTCTGTCTCCGGCGGCGCGTTCAACCCCGCGGTCGCCATCGGCGCGACGGTGATGGGCCTGTTCTCCTGGGGCCACATCTGGATCTATCTCGTGGCGAACTTCGCCGGAGGAGCCGCCGCGGCCTACGCGTTCCGCCTGACCCAGCCAGGCGAGACGCCGACCGACGAGCGTCGTCCGGCGGAGCCGCGCGACGCTTTGCGCGGCCGGCTGCAGCGCGAGTCGTCCTTCGACACCCGCGCGACGCGATAGCCGTCGCACTACTACCCTGGGCCGGGCGTGAACGGCTCGCTGCCCGCCTTTCTCGCCCGCCGGCTCGGGCTCCTCGCGCTCACGATGGTGCTCGTGCCGTCGCTGAGCTTCGTGATGTTCACCCTGATCCAGGGCGACAACACGGCGCCGCTCGACGTCCTCGACCAGCTCGCCGCATACGTCTCGGCCACGTTCCTGCAGGGCAGCTTCGGCGGCGAGCACTTCAACTCCGGGACGTTCATTCGCACGCGCGGGGCGATGGAGGTCGTCACGGACGGGTTCCTGATCGACTGCTACCTGCTCGGCGGCGCGCTGCTGCTCGCGGTCACGATCGGGGTGCTCGCCGGCACGCTGCAGGCGACCCGCCCGCGCTCCCTCCTGTCGCGGGTCATCGCCGTCGCGACCGCGTTCGTGCTGTCGTCGCCGGTCTACTGGCTCGGCCTCATGATGCTGCTGCTGTTCGCACCCGGCATCGGGTCGGTGCTCGAGATCCCGTTCCTCTCGACGGTCGGCGGCTACCGCGACCCGTCGGTCGACCCGCTCCGCTTCCTCCAGGCCGTCTGGCTGCCGTGCCTGATCATCGGCGCGCCGCTGACCGCCGCGTGCACGCGCATGTGCGCGGCCCAGCTCGGGGGCACGCTGGACGAGGACTTCGTGCGCACCGCGCGCGGGAAGGGCGTGCGGGAGCGGCGCGTCGTCTGGCGCCACGCGCTGCCGGCGTCCGCCGCGCCCGTGATCGCGCTCGTCGGCGTCAACATGAACCTGATCCTCACGAACCTCGCGCTGATCGAGGTGGTGTTCAACATCCCCGGCTCGTTTCGCTACATCGAGCGCGCGCTGATCAACCGAGACGTCGACCTCGTCCAGGCGCTCGTGCTCGAATCGACGTTCTTCATCGTCGTCGCCAACTTCGCGTCGGACGCGATCCAGGGCTGGCTGGACCCGCGCGTGCGCACCGGCGAGGCGATCGCGTAGGCTCGCCGCCGTGGACCACCTCCCCGAGAACCGGGTGGACGTGGAGGGCACGGCGCGGCGCAGCGTGGCCGCCGATCGCGTGCTCTGGTCGCTCGGGGTCGTGGAGTCCGGCGAGGTGCCCGCCGACGCGTTCGCCCGCTGCGGCGAGCGGCTCGACGCGCTGACCCGGGGGCTGCGCGACGAGCTCGGCGACGGCGCTGTGGTGCGGACCGGGGCGCTCGCGGTCCAGCCCCAGCGCGACGAGCGCGGCCGCCCGCTTCCCTCGGTCACCGTGAGCGGCCAGGTCACCCTCGACGTCGCGCTGGGCGACGCGGGGCGCGCCGCCGGCGCCGCGATGTCCGCCGGGGCCGATCACCTCAACGGTCCCGAGCTCCGCGTCGAGGCCCGGCCCGCGGTCGCGGAGGAACTGCTGGGCGAGGCGGTGCACGCGGCACGGCGCAAGGCCGAGCACGTCGCCGTGGCCGCCGGGCGCCGGCTCGGCCGGGTCGTGAGCGTCTACGAGCACCCCGACAGAGCAATGGGCGGGCGTCTGATGAGCATGCGCGCCGAGCGCGGCGGACCGGAGCTCGAGCCCGCGGACGCCGAGATCGCCGCGAGCGTCCGCGTGGTCTTCGCGCTCGAGGACTGACCCCGCGGCTCAGGCCGCCGCGGCCTGCTCCGCCCAGTCGCGGTACAGGCGCCAGTAGGCGCCCTCGGCGGCGAGCAGCTCGTCGTGCGTGCCCTGCTCGACGATCCGCCCGTGGGCGAGCACCACGATGTGGCCGGCGCCGCGGATCGTGGAGAGCCGGTGCGCGATGACGATCGCGGTGCGCCCGGCCAGCAGCCGCCGCATGCCCTGCTCGATCCGGCTCTCGGTGTGGATGTCGACGTTCGACGTCGCCTCGTCGAGCACGAGGATCCGCGGGTCGGAGATCAGCGCCCGGGTGAACGCGACGAGCTGGCGCTGCCCCGCCGACAACTGGATCCCGCGCTCGCCGACCTCGGTGTCGTACCCGTGCTCGAGCGCCGCGATGAAGTCGTGCGCGCCGACCGCCTGCGCGGCCGCCTCGATGTCCTCGAGCGACGCGTCCGGCCGCCCGAACGCCAGGTTGTCGCGGATCGTGCCGCTGAACAGGAACGCCTCCTGCGGCACGATCCCCATCTGCGAGCGGAGGGAGCGCGCCTGGACGTCGCGCAGATCGTGGCCGTCGACGAGGATCCGCCCCTCCGTCGGGTCGTAGAAGCGCGCTGCGAGCTTGGCGAACGTCGACTTGCCGGCGCCGGTCGAGCCGACGAGCGCGACCGTCTGCCCGGCCGGCACGCGCAGGTCGATCCCGGCGAGCGCCGGCTCGCTCTCCGGCGTGTACGCGAACGACACGTCGTCGAAGACCAGCTCGCCGCGCAGCCGCGGCAGCGCGATCGCGTCCTCGCGGTCGAGCAGCTCGGGCTCCTCGTCGAGCAGCTCGAAGATCTTGTCGAGCGCCGCCATCCCCGCCTGGTAGGTCGTGTAGAGCTGGGAGAGCTGCTGGATCGGGTCGAAGAAGTTGTTCAGCGCGGCGATGAACGCGACCAGCACGCCGACCGTGACGTCGCCCTGGATCGCCTGCGTGCCGCCGTAGAGCAGGATCCCGGCGGTCACCAGCCCCGACAGCAGCTCGACCGTCGGGAAGTACGCCGCGTTGAGGTTGACCGTCTTCATGTTCGCCACGCGGTTCTCCTCGTTGAGGTCGGAGAACACGTCCTCGTGCCGGCGCTCCTGCGCGAACACCCGCACGACGCGCACGCCCGAGAGCGTCTCCTGCAGGTACGCGGTGATCTGCGCGACCTTCTCGCGCGTGGCCCGGTACGCGTCGGCGCTGATGATCCGGAACGCGAACGAGCCGATGCCGAGCACCGGGAAGACGAGGAACGTCAGCAGCGCGAGCTGCCAGTCGAGCACGAGCAGGATCGCGGCCGTGCCGACGAG
>DATHJG010000388.1:0-3231 GCA_035489875.1 Solirubrobacteraceae bacterium
CCGCGCCCGGCCGGATCACATCCACCATGGCCTCGTCCATGATCCCGAGCGGCACCGGGATCTCGACGAAGTCGCAGTTGTGCGTCGCCAGCATCACGTGCAAGTGCGCGGCCTGGATCAGCGTCGGGCCGTAGCTGTGGGGCTCGTACTTGACGCCGAACGCCTCACACAGCGCCGCGCTCTTGCGCATCGCCGAGATCCCGCCGATCCAGTCGCCCACGCTCCGGATGCCGTCGACGACGTGATCCTTGAGGTAGGCCGGATAGGCGAGCAGGCCCTTGTCGATGCTCTCCGTCGCCGTGATCTGGATCCGGAACGAGCGGGTCAGGTCGGTCAGCCCCTGCAGATCCTGATCGGCGATCGGCGCCTCGAACCAGTAGTAGTCGAGCTCCTCGAGCACCTCGGCGACCTTGAACGCACCGCGCCGGTCGTACGCGTTCACCGGATCCAGCATCAGGTCCATCGAGTCCCCGACCGCCTCGCGCACCGCGCGCGCGAGCCGGATGTCCTTGTCCGGCACGCCGTACGGATGCAGCTTGTACGCGGTGAAGCCCTGCTCGCGACACTCCAGCGCGAGGTCGATCCAGTCCTGATCGTTCGGGTACATGACCGTGCTCGCGTACGCGCGGATGCGATCGCGCGCGGCGCCCAGCAGACGATAGATCGGCTCCCCGTGGTGCTTGCCGAGCACGTCCCAGAGCGCGATGTCGATCGCGCTCGCAGCCGGCGTCGGGACCCGCAGCCGATCGGTCAGCTCGTAGGAGATCGCCTCGACGTCGTGGGGGTCGCGGCCGATCAGCTTCTTCGCGAGCCCGGGCAGCTTCGCCAGCATCTCGGCGGGGCTCAGCAGCCACGTGATGCAATGCCCCTCGTGGCCCTCGTCGGTGAGGATCCGCACCAACACCCGCTCGACCGTCATCGGGTCCCACTCGGACTTGAAATGGAACTTCTCCGCGAACGGCTCGAGCGCGTGCACGCGCACGTCGGTGATCTTCATCGGTCTCTCCTGCGGCGGGTTCTGTGCCGATCCCACTCTGAGGGCCGGAGGGCCGTTCGTGCGACACCCTCCGCTTTCCGACTGTCGATCCCCACAGACGCCCGGCGAGCGCTCAGCCCCGCCGGGCCTCCGTGACGGGATCGCCTTGCGCGTCCACGAACGCGTCGGGCGGCCAGGCTCCCTGGAAGTTGTCC
The DNA here is from genome assembly GCA_035489875.1 of Solirubrobacteraceae bacterium. Classification (GTDB taxonomy): domain Bacteria; phylum Actinomycetota; class Thermoleophilia; order Solirubrobacterales; family Solirubrobacteraceae; genus DASQMT01. The sequence continues at coordinate 1,192 of DATHJG010000388.1, forward strand.
TTGCCGCCATCGACCGTGAGCACGGCGCCCGACACCCAGTCGCCCGCGGGGGACGCGAGGTGGGCGATCAGCCAGGCGACCTCCTCGGCTCGGCCCATGCGGCCGAGCGGCACGGTCGACGCCGAGCCGTCGACGACCTGCTGCGGGTACTTCGCCAGGAACGTGTCCGTCGCGACGGGTCCGGGGGCGACCGCCGACAGCCGGATCCCGAAGCGCGCCCACTCGGTCGACAGGCCCCGGACGAGGTTCTCCACGCCGGCGCGTGCCGCCGACGAATGCGCCATCCCCGGCAGGCCGTGGTGGGGCGAGAGCGTGACGCAGACGATCTTGCCGCCCCGGCCCCCGGGGATCATGGCTCGCGTCGCGACTGCGTGCGTCATCAGCCACGTGCCCTCGAGGTTGAGCCGGACGACGGCGCGGAAGCCCCTCGGGCTGATCGCCTCGGCCGGCGTCAGGTACTGGCCGCCCGCGTTGTTGACGAGCAGGTCGATGCGGTCTCGCCGCTCGAGCACGCCGTCGACGAGCGCCTCGACCTGGTCCTCCTCCCGGATGTCGCAGACGACCGCCTCGCAGCGGTGGGCGGGGTCGAGCGCGCACGTCTCCCGCAGCGGGTCGGGCCGCCGTCCGGCGACCACCACCCGCGCGCCCAGCGCGGCGAGCTCGAGTGCCGTGGCACGGCCGATGCCGGAGCCGCCGCCGGTCACGATCGCCACCTGGCCGTCGAGCAGGCCGTCTCGGAAGACGCTGGAGGTCATGGGACGGCGAACGTACCCGGGTCGCCGGAGCGCCAAGCCACGTCGCCGAGGCTCGTTGGAGTTGTCTCCAGCGCGCCCGCCCACGCGCGCGGACGGCACCGGGGAGCTGCCTAAGCTCGCGGCGATGAGCCATCAGCGTGGACGCCTGCTGCCCAGCGACGAGCTGTTCGTGCACCAGACCGTCGACGTGCTGTCGACGGTCTCGGAGTCCGATCTGGCGTGGACCGAGAAGGTCTGGGCATCGATCTTCCGCGAGGACGGAGGCCTGCAGATCGACGTCGGGCTCGGCAAGTACCCGAACCGCGGCGTGATGGACGCGTTCGCCGGCGCCTCGCGCGGGCTGGAGCAGTGGACGGTGCGCTCCAGCCGGGCGCTCGCGCAGGACCCCGAGGCCACCTCGGTCGGTCCGGTCCACTACGAGATCGTCCGACCGCTGGAGGCGGTCCGGTTCCGGCTCGAGCCCAACGACGTGGTCCCGATCGCGTTCGACGTCGTCCTGGAGCAGCTCATGCCGCCCTTCTTCGAGGAGCGCGACCGGCGCTGGGACCGGGAAGGGCTGCGCGTCGTGACCGACCTGCTGCGCTACCACCAGCCGGTGCGGGCCACGGGCTGGATGGAGCTCGACGGCACGCGCGAGGAGCTCGAGGGGTCGTGGATCGGCTTCCGCGACCATTCGTGGGGCATACGGCGCAACGTCGGCGCCCCGGCGCCCGACGTGCGGCAGCCCCGTCCGCTCGAGCGGACCGAGTTCCGCATGCTCTGGTCGCCTCTGGCCCTGCGCGGGCCTGGCGGCGACTGGTACGAGCTCCAGCTCCACCTGCAGGACACCGCGCGCGCATCGATCTACTCGTCGGGTCACCTGAACCTCTCGGACGGCTCGCAGCTCTCGGCTTGGCGGGTCCAGCCGGACCTGCAGTTCGACCAGGAGACGCGCCGTCTGCTCGGCGGCACGATCGCGTTCGATCTCGTCGACGGGCAGCGCCGGACGCTGGAGGTCGAGCCGATGGGCGACACGGGCTTCCACCTCGGCACCGGCCTCTACATGGAGTTCGAGGGCAGGCACCACGGCGCCTGGCTCGGCGCGTCACACGTCGAGGGCGAGCACGTCGCCGACTGCAGCGAATCCGAGACGCTCCGCCGCATCCATCAGCTGCGCGACTGCATCGTGCGCGTGCGTGAGGGCGACGCCGTCGGCTGGGGTGTGTTCGAGAGCATCGTCACGGGCGCTTGGCCGGACTGCGGGCTCTCGGCGGACGGCTCCTTCGTGTAGCCATGACCGGCGCCG
>DATHJG010000389.1:0-2017 GCA_035489875.1 Solirubrobacteraceae bacterium
CCGGATGCGGCAGTACCCACGTCACGCGCCGCGCGGCCGCTACCGTCTGACCGGTGACCGCACCCGACGCCACCATCCGGCGGCCTGCGCTGCTCGTGGTGGACGACGAGCCGCCGGTCCTCCGGGCCGTGCAGCGCGACCTGCGGGGGCGCTTCGGGGAGGAGTACCGGGTGCTGCGCGCCAGCTCGGGCGCCGAGGCGGCGGAGTTGATGCGCGAGCTGCGCCGGCGCGGCGAGGCGCTCGCGCTGGTGCTCGCCGACCAGCGCATGCCCGGCATGAGCGGCGTCGAGCTGCTCGAGGAGGCGCGCAGCGTGTTCCCCAAGGCCAAGCGCGCGCTGCTGACCGCGTACGCGGACACCGACGCGGCGATCGCCGCGATCAACCAGGCGCAGATCGACTACTACCTGCAGAAGCCGTGGGACCCGCCGGAGGAGCGGCTGTACCCGACGCTCGAGGACCTGCTCGGCGACTGGCAGGCCGACGCCGCCGTGCTGTCGGACCCGGAGGCGCGCGTGGTCGGCCACCGCTTCTCCCCCGGCTCCCACGAGGCGCGCGACTTCCTCGCCCGCAACCGCGTCCCGTACGAGTGGCTGGAGCTGGAGCGCGACCCGGAGGCGCAGCGGCTGCTCGACATCGCCGGCATCGCAGCCGAGCGGCTCCCCGCCGTCTTCCTGCGCGACGGCACCGTGCTCGAGGCGCCGACGCCGCTGGAGCTGGCCGGCCGGCTCGGGCTCCCCACCCAGGCCGAGCTCGACTTCTACGACCTCGTGATCGTCGGCGGCGGACCGGCGGGCCTCGCCGCGGCGGTGTACGGCGCGTCCGAGGGCCTGCGCACCGTGCTGGTCGAGCGCGAGGCGCCCGGCGGCCAGGCGGGGCAGAGCTCGCGGATCGAGAACTACCTCGGCTTCCCCAACGGGCTCTCGGGCGCCGACCTCGCGCGCCGCGCCCACGACCAGGCGCGCCGCTTCGGCGCCGAGCTGCTGACCGTGCAGGAGGTCACCGGCCTGGAGGCGCGCGGCCCGCAGCGCGTCGTCACGCTCGCCGGCGGCGAGGAGCTCGCCGGGCACAGCGTGCTGATCGCCACCGGCGTCGCGTACCGGCGGCTCGACGCGCCCGGCGTCGAGGCGCTGGAGGGCCGCGGCGTCTACTACGGCGCCTCGCTCGTCGAGGCCGAGGCGTGCAAGGGCCAGACGGTCGTCGTCGTCGGCGGCGCGAACTCGGCCGGCCAGGCCGCGGTCTACCTCTCCCGCAAGGCCGGCCGGGTGCTGGTGCTCGTGCGCGGCGACTCGCTGGAGAAGTCGATGTCGCAGTACCTGGTGGCGCAGATCGCGGCGATCGAGAACATCGAGGTGCGCACGCACACGAGCGTCGCCGCGGCGGAGGGCGACGGGCAGCTCGCCACGGTGCGGCTGGCCGGCCCGGACGGGGAAGAGGAGCTCGCGGCCGCCTCGATGTTCGTCTTCATCGGCGCCGCGCCCTACACGGACTGGGTCGGCGACCGCGTCGGCCGCGACGCGCGCGGGTTCGTGCTCGCCGGGCCCGACGTCGCCGCCGCCGACGGTCACAGATGGCCGCTCGAGCGCGACCCGTTCCTGCTCGAGAGCACGCTGCCGGGCGTGTTCGTCGCCGGCGACGTGCGCCATCGCTCGATCAAGCGCGTCGCCAGCGCGGTCGGCGAGGGCTCGATGAGCGTCCAGTTCATCCACCAGTACCTGGCTGACACATGACGCTCACGGTCGCGGAGCTGGAGCGGTTCGACCTGTTCGAAGGCGTCCCCGTGGAGCAGCTGGAGCCGTGGGCTGCCGCGGCGGAGGACCGGAGGATCGAGCCGGGCGACCGCATCCTGGCGCCGGGTATGCAGGGGGCGCCGTTCGTGCTCCTGCTCGAGGGCCGGCTCGACGGCTACGTCACCGTCGACGGCCGCGAGGAGCACGACCACTTCCACGTCGCGCCGACCTGGCTGGGCGCGATCGTCGCGCTCAGCGACGCCCAGGCGCGGATCACGATCCGCGCGTCT
>DATHJG010000390.1:0-2881 GCA_035489875.1 Solirubrobacteraceae bacterium
GAGCGCGAGCACGGCGCGCCCGCCCGCGAGTCGGAGCACCGTCACGTCGTCGGGCGCCTTCTCGGCCGCGCGACGCAGGCCCTCGCGCTCGCGTTCCCACCGGCGCAGGCCGTCGATCCACGTCGGGAGCTCGTCGAGCACGGGCTCGGAGAGGCGCGCGCCGTCGCTCGCCAGCACGAGCTCGGAGACGCCGTCCAGGCAGAAGCGCTGGATCACCGGCCGCTCGAAGCGGCCCAGAGCGGTCGACGTCCACGCGTCGGGACGACCCAGCAAGCGCTCCTCGCCGTCGTGGCGCACCGCGCGGCTCACGTCGGGATTGCGGCGCTGCCACGCGTCCCACGCCGCCGCGACCGGCGCCGTGAGCGCCGTGCCGCAGCCGAGCGGGACCCACCCGTCGGCGGTGCGCGCCCAGGCGTCGCAGTCGCCGGCGCGCACCAGCTCGACGCGGCCGTCCGGGAAGACGTCGGCGGCCGTCACGCAGGTCTGCGCCTGGTCCCGGGAGCGCGCGGTCGTGGGGTCGTGCAGATGCCGGTTCGCCGACAGCAGGCAATCCTCCAGCGCGCTCCCGGACCGCTGCAACGCCAGCCGTGCGACCGCCGTTGCGTACATCGGACCGGCGACCCCGACCACGCTGCGGCAGTTGCGCGTCGGCGTCACGCCGTCGAACACGGCCACCCGGAGCCGGCGCCCTCCGGGCTCGGGCCACACGAGCTGGGCATCCTGCGACGCCATGCTGCCGGAGGGCAGCTCCCACGCCTCGATGCGCCAGCCCATGCTTGCTGTGACGGTCCGGTGCATAGGAGGGGTTCGGGCCGGGGTCAGTTGAACTTCAGGATGTCGAGCTTGAGGTCGTCGACCGTGAAGTCCTCGCCGTCCTTGGTGCAGGAGTTCCCGAGCGCCGCCGTCATCTGATGCTGGGTGCTGGCGCCCGGCTCCGTGAGCGTGCCGACCAGGACCGGGACCGTGATCGAGCTCGACGGCGGAGTCTGGGGCGGAACGCCGAACGTCGTGGCCTTGCCGTCGACGGTGACGACGAGCGAGTTGCCGAACGAGCCGGTGCACGACGCCGGCGTCCGCACGGTCATCGAGCCGGCGATGAGATCGAGCTCGTCGGCCGCCTGCGTCCAGCCGTTGCTCGCGAGCGGCACGCTGGTCGTGGCACCGTGCGGAGCCACGACCGAGCCCGTCGACCGGGCTCGCGCGCCCACGTACGCGCCCCCGGCGCGCCCTGCGGGGCCGGCATCCCCCTTGTCGCCCTTCATGAGCGTGCCGGGCTTGAAGTCGGCTCGGCCGAGTGAGCCGCCGAGGACGTTCGCCGAGGTGACGCTGTTCGCGGCGAGCTTCTTGTGCGTCACCGCGGCCTTCGCCAGGGCGCGGCTGTTCACGCTCCCCGGCGTGAGGCGCACCGCCGCATAGGAGGAGCCTCCGAGCGCCACGAAGAGCGCGAGGTAGGCCACGAGATTGCTTCTGAGGTGGAAGAGGATCCGTCCCGGCATGCCGGCTCTGTTCCTTTCGTCGTCCGCTCCACTGGCCGCGACAGAGCGTGCACGGCGGGCGCATGCCTGCACGCTGGCCGGAGTGCCAGGCCGAAACGGCCTTCAGGGCCCTCTGGGCGCGACTCGTCCCGGAGTCCACCGCGAACCGTCCCTGCGACCAGCATGCGTGCACCGCCGGCGCCCCGATCCTGTCTCGCAATGCCTTACGCCCGCAGTGGAGCCCTGCGCGTCTACTACGAGAGCACCGGTCGCGGACCCGCAGTCCTGCTGATCCTCGGACAGGGGATGCCGCTCGAGGCGGGATGGCGCACCGTCGAGCGCCTGTCGCCGTCGTTCAGGGTGCTGACGTTCGACCATCGCGACGTCGGCCGCAGCGACCGCGCGCCATGGCCCTACGTCGTGGCGCAGATGGCCCGGGACGCCATCGCCGTGCTCGACGCTGCGAACGAGCCGCGCGCGCACCTGTACGGGATCTCCCTCGGCGGGATGGTCGCCCAGGAGATCGCGCTCGGCTATCGCGAGCGCGTCGGGGCGCTCGTCCTGGGCGCGACGACGCCCGGCGGTCCGCTCGCGATCCCGCAGGACGCGCAGGCGCTCACGTTCTTCGCCCGTGCGGGCGCGATGGGACGGGAAGAGGCCGAGTGGGCGGCGGTCCCGTACAGCTACGGCGAGCGGACCCGGCGCAGGCACGGCGATCGCATCGCCGAGGACATCGCGCGCCGCCTCAGCCACGGCCCGGCCAGCTTCGCCTACGCGTCGGAGACCTTCGCCTACCTGCACCAGGTGACGGCGGCCGCCGCGCACATCACCTTCAACCGGATCACCCAGATCGCCGCGCCCACGCTGGTCGTCCACGGCGCCCAGGACCGCATCCAGTCGCCCGAGAACGCGCGCAGCCTGGCCAAGTCGATCCGCGGGGCGGAACTGACGTTGTGGCCGGAGGCCGGTCATCTCTACGTGACCGACGAACCCGAGGCCGATCGCGACGTGGCCCGCTTCCTCGAGCGCCGCGCGGGCGCACTCGAGGGTCGCGAACAGCACGACGACGGCGGCGCAGGGTTGCGCGTCGCCACACCTGGACCGTAGCCATCGGGGGACGCCGGAGAACGGCGGTCGGCGAAGCGAACGCCGTGCGGCACCCTCCGGCCGCCGGCCGAGGAGGTCGATCACAGATGACTGGACTCAGGTGGTTGGCGGCGGTGCCGGTGCTCGCCGGCGCGCTGACGGGAAGCGTCGCGGTCGCGGCCGCGAGCGAGCCGGCTCCCGCGCCGCCCACGCCGGCCGAGGCGCCCACGTCACCGACCGCGGCGCCGACGTCACCCGATCCGGCGGCGAGCCCGACGCCGACGCCCACCGAGACCCCGACGCCGCCGATCCCGCCGGGC
>DATHJG010000391.1:0-4002 GCA_035489875.1 Solirubrobacteraceae bacterium
CGACCGGACGACGACCGTGGACACTTCGCCGGATCGCCACCCGAACCCTCGGAAATACGTCCGTATTCCCTTCGGGATTCGTGCGGCGCCCGGCTCGGTCCACGGCCGTTCCGGCCGCACCGCCTGTTCTTGGACGGACCCTAATCGGCGGCGATCGCGGTGACCGGTCCGTCGACCCACACGCGCACGCGGTCGCCCGCGTGCCAGGCGGGGAACCCGAGGCGGCGGCTGCGCAGCCGCCGGCCGCTCGGCAGCTCGAGCTCGACGAGCTGGTCATGCCCGTAGAACGAGCGGCCGACCACGACCGCGGACGCGTCGGCGTCGCGCGCGGAGCGGTGCCCGATCGCGATCGACTCCGGCCGGATCACCAGATCGACCGAGCCGCGCAGCCCGGCCGCGACCGCGAAGCGGCCCAGCTCGCACTCCGCGTAGCCGTCGCGCGCGGTGCCGGGGACGACGTCGGCATCGCCCAGGAACGCCGCGACCCACTGGCTCTGCGGCCGCTCATAGACCTCCTCCGGCGTGCCGACCTGCTCGAGCCGGCCGTCGCGCAGCACGGCCACGGTGTCGGCGAGCGAGAGCGCCTCGGACTGGTCGTGCGTGACCAGCAGCGTGCTCGTGCCGGCCGCGCGCAGGATCGCGGAGACCTCCTCGCGCAGCCGCTCGCGCAGCCCGGCGTCCAGCGCGGAGAACGGCTCGTCGAGCAGCACGACCTCCGGATCGGCGGCCAGCGCGCGGGCGAGCGCGACGCGCTGGCGCTCGCCGCCCGAGAGCTCGTGCGGGAAGTCGGCGGCGCGGTCGGCGAGCCCGACCAGCTCGAGGCACTCACCCGCCCGCTCGGGCCGCGCGGCGCCGAAGCCGACGTTCCCGCCGACGCTGAGGTGCGGGAACAGCGCGCCCTGCTGGAACACCATGCCGATCCGGCGTGCCTCGGGCTCGACCCAGGCGTCCGGCCCGGCGACCGCCCGGCCGCCGATCCGCACGCTGCCGGCGTCCGGCCGCTCGAACCCCGCGATCATCCGCAGCAGCGTCGTCTTGCCCGATCCGCTGGGGCCGAGCACGGCGAGGAAGCCGCCGCGCTCCAGCCGCAGGTCGACGCCGTCGACCGCGCGCCGCGCGCCGAAGTGGCGCACCAGGCCCTGCGCCTCGACCGCGGGGGGATGCAACGCAACGGGCCTGACGTCATCCGAGCGCTCGTGCACGCGCTTAGGCTAGCCTAACTCCGATGCTGTCCGCACTGATCCGCCGTCGCGGCCGCGCCTTGATCGGCGTGGGGCTGCTCCTCGCCGTCCTGCTCGGCGTCGCCGTGTTCGCCTTCGGCGGCTCGTCGGACGTCGTCGTCTACAACGGCCGCTCGCAGTACGGCGACGAGGCCGCGTTCACGGGATTCGAGCAGGAGACGGGCAAGCAGCTCGAGCTGCGCGGCGGAACCGCGCCGGAGCTGTTCGAGCGCCTGCGCAGCGAGGGGGACTCGACGCCGGCCGACCTGCTCGTCACGACCGATCTCGCCAACCTGTGGCGGGCGAAGCAGGCGGGCCTCCTCACGCCCGTGACGAGCGCGACGCTCGAGCGCCAGGTGCCGCAGCAGTACCGCGATCCGGACGGCGAGTGGTGGGGGCTCAGCCTGCGCATCCGCACGCCGATGCGCAACGTCAGCGTTCCCGAGAACGCGGTGACGAGCTACGAGGACCTGGGCGACGCGCGCTGGAAGGGCAAGCTCTGCCTGCGTACGTCGAACAACGAGTACAACCAGTCGCTCGTGGCGGACAGGCTCGCCAAGCGCGGGCCGGAGCAGACGCGGGCGCTGCTGGAGTCCTGGATGGCGAACGATCCGCGCATCCTCGGCTCCGACGTCGACGTGCTCGACGCGATCGCCGCCGGCCGCTGCGACGTCGGCCTCACCAATCACTACTACCTCGCGCGCAAGCTCGCCGACGACCCGAGCTTCCCGGTCGCGCCCGCCTGGCCCGACCAGGACGCCGCGGGCGCGCACACCAACCTGTCGGGCGTCGGCCTGGTCAAGGGCTCCGAGCACCGCGCGGACGCGATCGCGCTGATGGAGCACCTCACGGGTCCCGAGGCGCAGCGCGAGATCGTCGCCAACGGCGAGTTCGCCAGCAACCCCGACGTGCCGCCGGCCGAGCACATCGCGGACTGGGCGAACGTCAAGCTCGACCCGATCGACGTCGAGCGCGCCGGCGCACTGCTGCCCGACGCCGTGTCGCTGATGCAAGAGGTCGGGTGGAAGTAGCGGCGCCCGCGCGTTCGCCGGCCCCGCCGCGGCCGGCTTCGTGGCCGGTCGTCGGCGTGCTGGTGGCGCTGCTCGTCGCCGGCCCGCTGCTCGTCCTCCCCGCCTCGTTCGTCACCGATCCCGGCGCGTTCGACCAGATCGCCGCCGACCTGCTGCCCGAGGCGCTGCGCGCGAGCGCGGTGCTGGCGCTGGGGGTCGGCGCCGGCACGCTCGCGCTCGGCGGCGGGCTGGCCGCGCTCGTCTCGTTCTACGACTTCCCGGGCCGGCGCTGGCTCGACTCGGCGCTCGTGCTGCCGCTGGCGATGCCCGCGTACGTGCTCGTGTTCGTGCTGCTCGGCCAGTACGACGCGGACGGCTGGCTGCAGCGGGCCGCGCGCGACCTGCTCGGCGTCCAGCTGCCCGAGATCCGCTCCACCGGCGGCACGATCCTCGTGCTCACGGTCGTGCTCTACCCGTACGTGTACGTGCTCGGGCGCGCGGCGTTCCTGGAGCAGACGCGCGACACGTTCGAGGCCGCGCGCAGCCTCGGGCTCACGCACGCACGGGCGATCGGCCGGCTCGCGCTCCCGCTCGCCCGTCCGGCGCTGGCGGGCGGCGTGGCGCTCGCGGTGATGGAGGCGCTGGCCGACTTCGGCGCGGTCAACCTCCTCAACTACCGCGCGATGACCGACGCGATCTACCGCGTCTGGTACGGCGCGTTCGACCAGGCCGCGGCGCTGCAGCTCGCGACCGTGCTGGTCACGCTGACCGTCTCGCTCGTGCTGCTGGAGCGGATGCTGCGCGGCCGCGCGCGCTACCACGGCGCGCTGGCGCGCGGCGAGGCGGTGATCCCGAAGCGGCTGACCGGCCCGGCGGCCTGGCTGGCGACCGCGTTGCCAGTCGCGCTGCTGCTCGTCGTGCTGGTCGCGCCGCTGGTCCAGCTCGTCGTCTGGTCGGCCCGGTCGCTCGACGAGGGCGCCGCCGGCGCGTACCTGGCCAAGGCGGCGCTGACCAGCCTCGGGCTCGCCGCCGTCGCCGCGCTGCTCGCCGTCGCCGCCGCGACCGTCGTCGTCTACGGCAAGCGCACGCAGCCTTCGCGGATCGGCGACGCGACCGCGCGGCTGCAGACGCTCGGCTACGCGGTCCCGGGGACGGTCGTCGCCGTCGCCGTCTACATCCCGCTCGCCTGGCTGGACCGGCGGATCGACGGCGCGTTCGGCACCGGCCTGCTGCTCACCGGCACCGCGGTCGGGCTCGTGCTCGCATACCTCGTGCGCTTCCAGGCGCTCGCATACTTCGCGGTCGAGTCGCGCATGGCGCGGCTGGACCCAGCGCTCGACGACGCCGCGCAGAGCCTCGGCGCCGACCGCAACCGCGTCCTGTCCGACGTGCACCTGCCGCTGCTCTGGCCCGGCATCGTCACGGCCGCGCTGCTCGTGTTCGTCGAGGTGATGAAGGAGCTGCCCGCCACTGCGCTGCTGCGGCCGCTGGGCAACGACACGCTCGCGATCGCTGTGTGGGAGGCGACGAAGGACTCGCGCTTCGACACCGCCGCGCTCCCGGCGCTCCTGATCGTCGCGGTCAGCCTCGTGCCGGTCGTGCTGATGATCCGGCTCTCGCGCGGCGGCGCCCCAGAGGAGCGCCGCCGCGTGGTCGAGCGCCGTCCCAGCCCGTAGCACGAAACGTGCTACATTCACGGCCGTGTCTCGTTCCCTGCACGTGCGACTCGACGAGTCGAGCGCCGCCGCGCTTGACGTCGTACGCGCCGAGGG
>DATHJG010000392.1:0-4739 GCA_035489875.1 Solirubrobacteraceae bacterium
TCATGACCTCGAACATCGGGTCGCCGTACCTGCTCGACGGCGTCACCGACACCGGCGAGATCCGCCCCGACGCGCGCGATCGCGTGCTCAGCGAACTGACCGGCCACTTCCGCCCCGAGTTCCTCAACCGCGTCGACGAGATCGTGCTGTTCAAGCCGCTCACGCTGGCCGAGATCGAGCGCATCGTCGAGCTACAGCTCGCCACCGTCCAGGCGCGCCTCGCCGACCGGCGGATGCGGCTCAACGTCACCCCCGATGCCGAGGCGCTGATCGCGCGCCGCGGCTACGACCCCGTCTACGGCGCACGCCCCCTACGCCGCTACATCCAACGCGAAGTCGAAACCCGAATCGGCCGCGCACTGATCGCGGGCGACATCCACGACGGCGCCACCATCATCGTCGACATCGACGACGGCGAGCTACGCGTGAGCTGGCGCAACCCGGACAAGGAACGGGTACCGCCCGAGCCGGTCGCAGCGGTCGCGTGACGCTCAGGACGTGGGCTCGCGGACGACGAGCACGGGGCACCTCGCCAGGCGGACGACCGCGCGCGAGGTGCTCCCGAGCAGGCCCGAGTGCGCGTGCGCGCCGACCACGATCGCGCGCGCGTCGCGCTCCCGCGCGAGGCTGAGCAGCGTCTCGGCGACGGGGACCTCCGGCTCCTCGGCGACAGTCAGCGCCTCCGCCTCCAGGCCGAGCGAGCGGGCGAGCGCGGCCGCCTGCTGGGCCGCACGCTGCGCGCCCTCGTAGATCGCGCGGTCGGCCTCCAGCGCCGTGCGGATGTCCAGCGGCGCGGGCGGCAGGCCGATCGAGCTGGCCGGCAGCTCGATCAGCTCGAACGACAGGCCCGCCTTCCACACCACGACGACGAGCGCGCGACGCCCGGCGAGCAGCCCGGCCGCCTCCCGCAGCGCGTGCTCGGAGGCGGGGGTCCCGTCGTAGCCGATCAGGATCGGACCGGAGCCCACGCGGGATGCCATAGGGCGAGCCGCCGGCGCGTCAAGGGCCGGCCGCGCTCGAAACGGCGCCCGGATGGCCTAGTGAGGTGACGAGATGGAGCCGTTTCGCGACAGGGCGCACGCCGGTCAGGTCCTCGCGGAGCGCCTGCGCGAGTACGCGGGCCGCGACGACGTGGTCGTGCTCGGCTTGCCGCGCGGCGGCGTGCCGGTCGCGTACGAGATCGCCAAGGCGCTCGACGCGCCGCTCGACGTGTACCTGGTGCGCAAGCTGGGCGTCCCCGGGCACGAGGAGACCGCGCTCGGCGCGATCGCGACCGGCGGCATCCGCGTCCTCAATACGCAGCTGATCGAGTCGCTCGGCCTCCCGCCGGAGTGGATCGAGGCGATCGACGCGAAGGAGCGCCGCGAGTTGCACCGGCGCGAGCGCGTGTACCGCGGCGACCGGCCGCCGCCCGACATCGCGGGCCGCACCGTGATCCTCGTCGACGACGGGCTGGCGACGGGGTCGACGATGCTGGCGGCGCTCAACGCCGTGCGCGCCGACGACCCGGCGCGCGTCGTGGTCGCGGTCCCGGTCGCCGCCCCGGAGGTCTGCGAGGCGCTGCGCGGCGTGGCGGACGAGGTCGTGTGCGCGCTGACGCCGCAGCAGCTCCAGGCCGTGGGCATCTGGTACGACGACTTCTCCCAGACGACCGACGACGAGGTGCGGGCGCTGCTGGAGCACGCGCGCCCCGCGCCGCCCGTCCGCGCGCCCGAGTCGCTGCGGCCGCTGCGCGGCGAGGCCTCCGACTACGACCGCCTGGTCGAGCGCGCGGCGCAGGCGCGCTTCGCGCTGATCGGCGAGGCCTCGCACGGCACGGAGGAGTTCTACCGCGAGCGGGCGGAGATCACGAAGCGGCTGATCGACGAGGCCGGCTTCACGGCCGTGGCGGTCGAGGCGGACTGGCCGGACGCCTACCGCGTGAACCGCTTCGTCCGCGGCATGGGCGACGACGAGAGCGCGGAGGAGGCGCTGGAGGACTTCCGCCGCTTCCCGGTCTGGATGTGGCGCAACGTCGAGGTGGCGGCGTTCGCGACGCACCTGCGCGAGTTCAACGACGCGCTGCCGGTCGGGCGGCCGAAGGTCGGCTTCTACGGGCTCGACCTCTACAGCCTGCACACGTCGATGGAGGCGGTCGTCGCGTACCTCGACGAGGTCGATCCCGAGGCCGCGCAGCGCGCACGCGAGCGTTACGCCTGCTTCGACCAGTTCGGTCGCGACCCCCAGGTGTACGCGTACGAGGCCGGTATCGCGGGCGCGCTGCCGTGCGAGGAGCAGGCCGTGCAGCAGCTGCTCGAGCTGCGCGAAACCCGCGCGCGCCGCGCCTCCGGCGACGGGGCGATCGACCTGGACGAGCACTTCTTCGCCGAGCAGAACGCCCAGCTCGTGGTGAACGCCGAGGAGTACTACCGGTCGATGTTCCGCGGTGGGGTGGAGAGCTGGAACCTGCGCGACCGGCACATGGCCGAGACGCTCGACGCGCTCGCCGCGCACCTGGAGCGCACGGGCGGTGGAGCGGGCGCGGCGAAGGTCGTCGTGTGGGCGCACAACTCCCACCTCGGCGACGAGCGCGCGACCGAGCTGGCGCAGGCCGGGCAGCTCAACCTCGGCCAGCTCGTGCGCGAGCGGTACGGCGACGCGGCGCTGCTCGTCGGCTTCACCACGTACGAGGGGACCGTGACCGCCGCATCGGACTGGGGCGGTCCGGCGGAGCGCAAGCGCGTGCGCCGCGCGCTCCCCGGGAGCTGGGAGGAGCTGTTCCACGAGCGCGACCTGGACCGCTTCTGGCTCGAGCCCCGCGACCTGCGCGGACGGCGGCTCGAGCGGGCGATCGGGGTCGTCTACCGGCCCGAGACCGAGCGCATCTCGCACTACTTCCACGCCCGGCTCGCCGTCCAGTTCGACGCGGTCGTCCACATCGACGAGACGCACGCGCTCGAGCGGCTCGAGCGCGCGAGCGAATGGGAGGCCGGCGAGCTTCCCGAGACCTATCCATGGGGCGTCTGAGAGCGGAGGCACGACGATGGCGGTCAAGCTGCACAACCCGGGCTACAACCACGCCAAGGAGCTGATCGGCGAGCGCCACGCGGTCCTCGACGACCGCGACAGCTGGAGCGAGCACCAACCGTCGGCGGCGGAGGAGAACGCGTTCATCGACGCGCACGGATACCGCGAGTACGGGCGCTGGCACCTCGCGGTCGACGACGCAGCCAACCCGGAGACCAAGGGCCACTACAAGTTCCCGTACGGCGACTTCCACGACGTTCACCGCTGCGCGATCCTGAGCGCCGAGTCGCGCGCGGCCCAGCGCAAGTACGCCGACGTGCAGTCGGCCGCGGCGCACATCCACGGCATGCTCGAGACGTTGCGACAGGGCGTCAGCTCGGGGAGCGCAGCGCCGCGACAATCTGCTCGGTGACGGCCTCGGCCGGCCGTGAGCCGTCGACCCGCAGCACGTCGGCCCAGCCGGTCAGCGCGTCCATCAGCGGCAGCGCCTGGGCGTCGTCGAGCGCCAGGCGATGCGCGATCGCCGCGTCGGTGTCGTCGGGGCGGCCCTCGAGGTCCCGGCGCCGGGTCAGGCGGCGCACGAGCTCGTCGCGGGGCACCTCGAGCTGCACGACCACCGGCCGCGGCTCGAGCCGCCTGAGCTCGGCCAGCATGCGCCGCAGGGCATCCGCCTGCGCGGGGCTCCGCGGGTAGCCGTCGAGGACGAAGCCCTGGTCCGCCGGCAGCGCCGCCAGCCGCTCGCGGACGACCCGCTCGGCCACCTCGTCCGGCAGCAGCCTGCCCTCCGAGATCGCCGCGGCGACCGCCGAGTCATCCTTCCCGAGCTCCCGGAACAGCGCGCCGAGGTTGACGTGCGCGACGCCGAGCCGTCCCGCGATGCGCGCGGCGTGCGTGCTCTTCCCCGACCCCGGCGGGCCCAGCATGATCAGCTGGCGTGGGCAAGCGGGCATCGCCGCCGGGATGATCGCAGTGGACGCTTCGCGCACCGTTTGAAAGCGCGTGCCCGCCGTCCTACTTCAGCCACGATGTCCTGCACGATCCGGATGGCGTGCGGCCGGCGATCGCGCTCGTGAGCCAGTGCTCGGGCGTCCATCGCGAGGCGACCGGTCGGGAGAACCTCACGCTTCAGGGGCAGATCTACTGACTTCGGGGCCGTGAGCTGCGCGACCGCGTGTCCGAGCTGCTCGCGCGCTTCGGCCTGTCCGAGGCCGCCGATCGCCTCGCACGCACCTACTCCGGCGGCATGCAGCGGCGGCTCGATATCGCGATGGGCCTCGTGCACCGCCCGCAGGTGCTCTTCCTCGACGAGTCGACGACCGGGCTCGACCCAGAGGTGCGCGCCGCCATGTGGGACGAGATCTCGCGGCTCGCGCTGCAGGACGGCCTGACGATCCTGCTCACGACGCACTACCTCGAGAAGGCCGATCAGCTCGCCCACCGCGTCGCCATCGTGGATCGCGGTCGCGTCGTCGCCGGGGCCCGGGCCGGCGCTGGGCGCGGAGGAGCTGTTCGCGCGCCGCACCGCCGGCGCGGACGGCCACGGCATCGGGCTGGCGCTCGCGCGCTCACTCGCCTACGCCGAGGGCGCGCGGCTCACGCTCACCCGGACCGCGCCGCCCGGCGAACACGGCCTGCATCGCGTACAGCGGGCAGCACGACCTGCAGATCCAACAGCGCCTGGACGACCTCGAACGGCAGGCCGCCGCGCCAGCTCCCTCCTCGCCGTCTCCGTC
>DATHJG010000393.1:0-2813 GCA_035489875.1 Solirubrobacteraceae bacterium
GGATGTGCCGCGGCTCGATCGCGCCGGTGGCGACGGAGGCGGCCACGACCGCGCCGCCGGCGAGCTGGTCGGACGTGACGGCGCTCGGGGCGAGGTGCACCGTGCTGAC
This sequence comes from Solirubrobacteraceae bacterium, assembly GCA_035489875.1. Taxonomy (GTDB): domain Bacteria; phylum Actinomycetota; class Thermoleophilia; order Solirubrobacterales; family Solirubrobacteraceae; genus DASQMT01. The sequence goes on from DATHJG010000393.1 coordinate 110, forward strand.
ATTGCCCGGCGCGATCGATGTCGCCGTGACCGCGTTGGGGGCGAGGTCGATCGCGGCGATCGATTGGTTGCGGATCTTGGAGGAGTCGACTGCGCCGTCGGCGAGCCCGTCCGTCGTCACCGCGCCGTCGGCGAGCTTCGTGTCGGTGACCGCAGCGTTGAGGATCTGCGCGGTGTGGACCGCGTCGTCGGCGAGCTTCGCGGTTGTGACGGCGTCGTCGGCAAGGTCGATCGCGCTGATCGTCCCGTTCGCGATGTCCTCGGTCGCGACCGTTCCGTCGAGCAGCTTGGCGCTCGTGATCGCGCCGTCGGCGAGGTCGATGGTCTGGACGTCGCCGTTCTTGATGTCGGCGGACGAGACGTCGTTGTCCTTGAGCTTGGCGCTGTCGACGGCGCCGTCGGCGAGGTCGGCGGTCTGGACGTCACCGTTCTTGATGTCGGCAGACGAGACGTCGTTGTCCTTGAGCTTGGCGCTGTCGACCGCGCCGTCGGCGAGGTCGACGGTCTGGACGTCACCGTCCTTCAGGTCGGCCGACGACACGTCGTTGTCCTCGAGCTTGGCGCTGTCGACCGCGCCGTCCGCGAGATCCGCGGTGTGGACGTCGCCGTCCTTCAGGTCGGCCGACGAGACGTCGCCGTCCTTCAGCTTCGCGCTGTCGACCGCACCGTCCGCGAGATCGGCGGTCTGGACGTCGCCGTCCTTCAGATCGGCCGATGAGACGTCGCCGTCCTTCAGGTCGGCCGATGAGACGTCGCCGTCCTTCAGCTTCGCGCTGTCGACCGCGCCGTCCGCGAGGTCCGCGGTCTGGACGTCGCCGTCCTTCAGCTTCGCGCTCCCGACCGCGCCGTCCGCGAGATCGGCAGTCTGGACGTCGCCGTCCTTCAGCTTCGCGCTGTCGACCGCGCCGTCCGCGAGGTCGGCGGTCTGGACGTCGCCGTCCTTGAGCCGCGCCGAGTCGACCGCGGAGAGCGCGAGCTGCGTCGCGGTGACGGCGCCGGCGGCAAGCTTCTCGGTCGTCACCGCGCCGTCGGCCAGCGCGGCGATGCCCACGGCGCCGGCCGCGATCTTGGCGGCGGTCACGGCGTTGTCCTGCAGGTGCGCGACGCCCACGGCGCCGGCGGCGAGCTTGCCGGCGGTCACTGCCGCGTCCGCGATCTGCTTGGAGTCGACCTTGACGCGCGTGTTCTTGCGCGACGCCTTGTCGGCGCGCTCCGCGATGCGCAGCGCGCGCAGCGCGGTCTTGACGACGTCGATCTTGGCCATGGCCGGAGGCGCCGTGAGCAGCGACAGGCAGAGGGCAACGACCACGATGTTGCGGAGACGGACCATCTCGTTCGGGTCTATCGACCGCCGTCGCGCGCGCTTGAGCCGGCCGGTTGGCCCGCGGGCTCAGATCGCTGCCAACGGCCGTGTCAGAGACCGCGCCGGTGGACTAGGAAGGACGCGACACGCATGCTCCACGAGCGGATCTACGTCTTCGAGCTGACGGCGCGCGGACCGTACGCGATCGTCCACGCGGGCGGCGAGCTCGACATCGCCACGGTGGGCGACATGCGCAGCGCCGTCCGGCGCGCCGCCTGGCGCTCCTCGCAGGTCGTCGTCGACCTGCGCGCCGTCACGTTCATGGACACGTTCGTGCTGCATGCGCTGGTCGTGCTCCAGCACGAGGCGAGCACGGCCACGGATTGGTCCCTCCACGTCGTGCCCGGCATAGCGTGCAGTGCCTGCTCGACCTTGCCGGCTGGCGCGGCGAGCTGCGCTGGATCTCACCCGAGCAGCTAACGGCCTGACCACGCGCCGCCGCGGCGGAAGCGCATCGTGAGCGCGACGCCCGACGCGCTGTCGTCGAGCGCGACGTGCTGCGCGAGCCGGCGGATGATCTGGATCCCGAAGCCGGCGCCGTGCGAGCCACGCGCCGCATCCAGGCCGCCGCCGCGATCCCGCACGACGATCGCGACCTCGAATGGCGAGGCCGTCGCGGACAGGTCGATGACACCGGACGCGTCGCCCGCGTAGGCGTGGGCGACGACGTTCGCCACCGCCTCGGACACCGCCAGCGTCATCCCGTCCACGTCGACCTCGAGGTCGGCGGCGAAATCTCGCACGGCGCGGCGCGCAGCGGCCACGCTCTCAACCGTGGCGGGCAACTGCTCCCGCATGGTCATCGGGGACTCAGTCGGTTGGGAGGGCGAAGGACCCACTTCGGGTCCATAGTGCCCGTTGACGCGCTAGGCCGAACCCGCGCAGGCACAAGGGCTGACCATCGCCGGGCGGACGTGCGGAGGCGCCGGCACGGCGATCGCGGGCGCCACGAACGCGGGCGCGACGATCGCCTCGACGAGCTCTGCGGCGTCCTCGTCCTCGCGCGCCCAGCGCGCGATCCGCGCCCGGAGCGCGCCGAGCCCGACCAGTCCGACCGGCGCGGGGAGCCAGATCGCGATGGCGCGGTACGCGAGCACCGAGGAGAGCGCCAGGTCGGGCGCGACGCCAAACGCGAGCAGCGTGCCGACCATCCCGCCGCTCACGGCGCCGGGGATCGGGATCGTGTTGCCGACCTGACCGGCGAAGTACGCGAACGCGAGCACGGCCACGGATTGGTCCCTCCACGTCGTGCCCGGCATAGCGTGCAGTGCCTGCTCGACCTTGCCGGCTGGCGCGGCGAGCTGCGCTGGATCTCACCCGAGCAGCTAACGGCCTGACCACG
>DATHJG010000394.1:0-2246 GCA_035489875.1 Solirubrobacteraceae bacterium
GGCTAGCGGGACGTCACGGGAAGACCCGCTGGCGGGCGCTCAGCGCGGCCACTTCGTTCGCGTACGCGAACACCTGGGCGGCGCCGAACGCGTTCCATGGGTCGACGACGAGGCAGTCGGGTGCGCCGGTGCGGGCGATCGCGGCCAGCGCCTCGGGCGTCGAGTACTCCGAGTGGTTGGTGGCGACGACGACGACGTCCGCGCCCGCCACGGCCTCGTCGAAGCTCGACGTCGGCGTCGCGACGACCGGGTCGTGGACCGCGACGTCGGCCAGCTCGCGCTCGAGCAGACGGATGAGCTTGTGGGAGAGCGAGTCGCGCTCGTCGTCGGTGTCCCCCTTGAACGCGAGCCCGAGCACCGCGACCTTACGCTCGCGCAGGTCGCCGAGCCGCCGCTTGACGCCCTCCACGAGGAACAGCGGGACGCTCTCGTTGACGCGCGAGACCGCCAGCAGCATCCCCGGCGCGTTGGACCGTTCCTCGCTGAACGCGAAGTCCTTGCGCAGGCACGTGCCCCCCGTGAAGCCCGGCAGCGCGATCCCGCCGCGCGGGTAGTCGCGGTTGATGAGGTCGATCACCTCGAACACGTTCGCGCCATAGCGCTCGCAGTCCATCATCAGCAGGTTCGGGAGCGCGAAGTTCGCGTAGCGGAGGATGTTCGCCCAGATCTTCGCGAGCTCCGCCTGCACCGGCGACGTCTGCACGATCGGCGCGCCGAGCACCTCGAACAGCCGCGCGGCGCGCTCGCCGGAGCCCTCGCCCACGCCGCCGACGATGCACGGCAGCGTGCCGATCTCGGCCATGAAGCGGTCGGCGGCGATCCGCTCGGGCACGTGCGCGACGAAGATGTCCTCGCCGACGTGGAAGCCGCGGTGCTTCTCCAGGTAGCCGGCCACGAACTCGGTGGTGTGGGGGGCGACCGTGGAGCGCAGCACGAGCAGATGACCGGCGCGCAGGTGGGGGAGCAGCGCGTCGAGCACCGTGCGGATGTCCGACATGTCGATCTCGATGTGCGAGAACGACGGCGTCCCGAGCGTGAGGACGATCGCGTCGGCCTGTGCGGCGTCGGCGGCGCGCTCGGAGAGCGCGAGGCGCTGGGCGGCGAGCACGCGCCCGAGCGGCTCCTCCGTGTCGGGCTCCTTGAACGGCATGCGGCCGTCGCGCAGGGTGGCGAGGCGGTCGGCGTCCTTGTCGACGCCCAGCACGGAGAGCCCGTGGTCCGCGAAGGTGATGGCGAGCGGCAGGCCGACCCGGCCCAGCCCGATCACCGCGACGTCGTAGGACATGGCGCGGAGGCTAGCGGTCGCGCAGGTGGCGCCAGTACTGGCGGAGGAAGCCCAGCACGAAGCGCGGGTTGTAGCGCAGGTAGCGCCGCCACAGGCGCCGCGGCTCCTGCACCAGCCGGAACGCCCACTCGAGCCCGAGCCGCTGGAGCGAGTCCGGCGCCTGGGGGACGAGGCCGGCGTGGAAGTCGAACGCCGCGCCGACGCCGACGAGCACGGGCGCGTCGAGCCGGTCGCGCATCCGCGCCATCCACTTCTCCTGCTTCGGCACGCCGATCCCGACCCAGACGACGTCGGCGCCGGAGCGGTTGATCTCGTCGGCGATCGAATCCTCTTCGGCGTCGGTGAGCGGCCGGAACGGCGGGCAGTGGCCGCCGACGATCTTCAGGCCGGGGTGGCGCAGGCGGAGGCGACGGGCCAGCTCCGCCAGCGCGCCCTGGTTCCGGCCGCCGTATAGGTAGACACGCTGGCCGCTGCGCGCGGCGCGCGCGCAAGCGCGGTGCATCAGCTCGGGGCCGTACACGCGGTCCGGCACGGCGTGCCCGAGCGCGTTGAGCGCCCACACGAGCGGCTGGCCGTCCGGCACCGTGAACGTGGCGCCGAGCACGGCGGCGCGCAGCTGCGGGTCCTCCTGGCAGGCCATCACCGTGTGGACCGCCGCGACGCAGACGTAGTCGCGCCGGCCGGCCTCCACCGACGCGTCGATCCAGCCGAGCGTGCGGTCGTAGTCCGTGACCGCGAGCGGGACGCCGAGCACCGCCTGCTGGGGCGGGAGCTCGAGCGTCGGCGCGACGGGCACCGCGCCGGGCTCTGAGATCAGGGGACGATTCGTGGGCATGATGCGTGGCGCCACACGGCCATAACGCTCGCGCGGCAGCGAAGTCGCGGGGGAATGAAAGCAGCACGAGCCGTCGACCGGCGGGCGCGAGCGCCCGTCTAGGATGGCCGCATGAACCGGATCGCG
>DATHJG010000395.1:0-10224 GCA_035489875.1 Solirubrobacteraceae bacterium
CCTCCCGCGCCAGCCGCCGCACGGCGTGCTCCGACGTCAGGTGCATCCGGCCCTGGAGCTTCTGGAAGCTCGGGCGCGTCCCCTCGAACGCGACGACCTCCCCGTCGAGGACGACCTCGTGCCCGGCGAGCGCCGCAGCGATCGGCCGCAGCTCTGGGTAGCGCGCGCTGACGTCGCGGCCGGTGCGCGCCTGGAGCCGCAGGCTGCCGCCCTGCACGAACGCGATCGCGCGCACGCCGTCCCATTTGATCTCGTACGCCCAGTTCTCGTCGTCGGACGGGAGCTCGCCGGTGCGGGCGAGCATCGGCGCGAGCTGGTCCGGCATCGGCTCGCGCCCCGGGTCCTGGGGCGGGTCCATGCGGTGGATCATCCAGTCGTCGCCCCTTGTGCGGAACAGGACGTAGCGGCCGTGCAGGCGCTCCCCGTGGAACGTGATCATCACCTCGTCCTCACGGAACTTGTGCAGCTCGTAGGTGCCGCGGTCCCAGATCCGCATCGTGCCCGCGCCGTACTGGCCGGCCGGGATCTCGCCGTGGAACTCCAGGTACTCGAGCGGGTGGTCCTCCGTGCGCACGGCGAGGTGGTTGCGGTCGGGGCCGGGCGGGATGCCGCGCGGCACGGCCCAGGAGGCGAGCGTGCCCTCGTGCTCGAGGCGCAGGTCCCAGTGGAGCCGGCGCGCGTGGTGCTCCTGGATCACGAACCGGGGCTCGCCCTCGGCAGCCGGCGCGGCGGGCGCATCGCCGGGCGGCTCGGGGGTCGCCTTCGGGTCGCGCTTCCCCCGGTAGCGCTCCAGCCGATCGGCCATCGACGAGTCATACCCGATCGTCGCGGTGAGCGCGCGTCCCCCGCGTTAGCGGCGCCGCGCGTATGGGTATCGTTCCGCACCACATGGACGCCAATTCGATCGTGCTCGACGATGCGGCCGGGGACGTGGTCGTCGTCGTCGTCGAAGGCGAGCACGACATCTACACCGCACCCACGCTGCGCGAGCGACTCGACGAGGCGATCGGGCGCGGCGGAGGGATCGTCGTCGACCTCACGGGCGCCACGTTCGTCGACTCCTCCGTGCTGGGAGCGCTGCTCGACGCGCGCCGACGCGCGCTCGAGGTCGGCCAGGGGTTCGTGGTGTGCGTCGGGGAGGCGGTCGAGCCGGGGGTGCAGCGCATCCTCGACATCACCGGCCTCGTCCCGGTGCTGCCCGTGGTCACCGGCCGCGCCGCGGCGATCGACGCCGCGCGCTCCAACGGGGACGGCGGGGAGGCATGAACGCCGCCGCCCCCGACGTCCGGCTGACCATGCCGGCGCGCCCGGAGGGCGTCGCCGTGGTCCGGCAAGCGCTCGCCGGGATGGCGGACGCGCTCGACTTCGACGCGACCGTCCTGGCCGATATGAAGATGGCGGTCTCGGAGGCGTGCACCAACGTCGTCGTGCACGCGTACGACGACTCGAACGGCGTGCTCGAGGTCGACATGCTGGCGGACGAGGAGGGCCTCACGATCCGCGTCCGCGACCACGGCTCGGGCATACAGCCGCACGCGCACCACTCGCGCGACGTGCCCGCGCTGGGCCTCGGCCTGCCGCTCATCGCCGCGCTGTCGGACGCATTCGAGCTGCGCGGCAGCTCGGGCCGGGGCACGGAGGTGCGGATGACGTTCCACCACGCGCGCGACGGCGACCCCGCCGAGGAGCACCCGATCCGGGGCTCGATCGGCCAGGACGGGCGCTGGGACCCGGACGCCTCGCGCGAGACGCACACGAACTGATCCGGTACGCTGGCCTGCGAAGCCCTCTGCTCCTCTCCAGCCTCCACATCTCCACCGAGCCTGCGGCTCGCCCGGCCGGCCGCTGACGCCACCGGCCCACGAGCTCGTCCCGCGCGCCCTCGCGAGCGCGCTGCCCGCACCCTTTCGCTCATGGAGACCTCCGTTGTCATCGTTTCTCCCGGGTGGCCTCGCCGCCCTCGGCTGGACACCCAGCCTCCACGCCGCGTTCGCGGCGCTGGGACGCCCTGACCTCATCCCCGCCCGCGTCGCCGCCATGCACCGCGCGCGGCTCGACCTCGTCACCGGAGGCGAGCCGCTGGCCGGCGCGCCGTCCGGGCGGCTGACCCACGGCGCGGCGACGGCCGCCGACCTGCCGGCGGTCGGCGACTGGGTCGCGGCCGACCCGGACTCCGGCGTCGTGCACGCAGTGCTGCCGCGACACGGCGGCATCGCGCGCGCGGCCGGCGACGGCCGCGCCGAGCCGCAGGTGCTCGCCGCCAACGTCGACGTCGCGCTGGTCGTCGGCTCGCTCAACCGCGAGCTCAACGTGCGCCGGCTCGAGCGGTTCCTCGCGCTCGCGGCCGACGCGGAGGCCGACGCGGTCGTCGTGCTCTCCAAGGCGGACCTCAGCCCCGACCCCGCCGGCGCCGTCCTCGACGTGCGCACGGCGCTCGGCGGCACCGTGCCGGTGCTGGCGGTGAGCGTGGTCGACGGCAGCGGGATCGACGCGCTGAGCGCGTGGCTGGCGCCGGGCCGCACCGCCGTCCTGCTCGGGTCGTCCGGCGTCGGCAAGACGACGCTGCTCAACCACCTCACCGGCGAGGAGCGGCCGACGCTCCCGGTCCGCGGGGGCGACGACCGCGGCCGCCACACGACGACCCACCGCGAGCTCGTCCCGCTCGCGAGCGGCGCGCTCGTGATCGACACGCCGGGGCTGCGCCTCCCGCGCCTGTGGGAGCAGGCCGCGGGGCTGCGCAGCGTGTTCGCCGACGTCGAGACGCTCGCCGCCCAATGCCGCTTCCGCGACTGCACGCACCACGGCGTGCCCGGCTGTGCCGTCGAGGCGGCGATCGCCGACGGGCGGCTCGACCCCGAGCGGCTCGTGGGGCTGGAGAAGCTCGCGCGCGAAGAGGCGTGGCTCGCGTCGCGCCGCGACGAGCGCGTTCGGTCGGAGCGCAAGCGCGTGGAGAAGGGGCGCCACCGCGAGCAGCGCCGCCACTACCGGGAGCGCGGACGCTGACCTAGGCGGCTTCGCGCAGGGCCGCCAGCTCGCGCATCCGACCCAACCGGCCGAGCGCGCGCGACTCGATCTGCCGGACGCGCTCGGGCGTGATCCCGAGCTGGCGGCCGATCTCGCGCAGCGGCGTCGGCTCGGCCCCGGCGATGCCGTAGCGCAGCTCGACCACCTTGCGCTCCCGGTCCGGCAGCTCGTGCAGGGCCGAGTGGAGCGCCTCGGTGCGCAGCGAGACGTGCACCTCGTCCTCCGGGCTCGGGCCCTCGGACGGCAGCAGGTCGCCGAACGCCGCGTCGTCCTCCTCCCCCAGCGGGCGGTCGAGCGACGTCACCGCCCGTGCCGCGTCGCGCAGCGCGTGCAGCTCCTCGACCGAGACGTCGGCCTCGGCGGCCAGCTCGGGGTCGGTCGGTGCGCGGTCGAGCTTGAGCGACAGCGCGTTCTCGGCGCGCGCGAGCTTGCGCTGGTTGCGGACGAGGTTGATCGGCAGCTTGATCGTGCGCGCCTTGGCGTCCATCCCGCGCTCGACGGCCTGACGGATCCACCACGTCGCGTAGGTCGAGAACCGATAGCCCTTGCGCCAGTCGAACTTCTCGACGGCGCGGATCAGCCCGAGGATCCCCTCCTGGATCAGGTCGAGCAGCGTCAGCTCCGACCCCTGGTACTTCTTGGCGATCGAGACGACCAGGCGCAGGTTCGCGTTGATCATGCGGTCCTTGGCGGCGAGGTCGCCGCGCTCGATCCGCTTGGCCAGATCGACCTCCTCCGACGGCGTGAGCAGCCGGTGGCGCCCGATCTCGTTCAGGAAGAGCTGGAGCGCATCGGTGGTCGCGATCGCGAGCTGGGCGTCGTCGAGCGGCGACTGCTCGTTCTCACGCCCGCAGTCGTCGCGCAGATCGATGTGCCGGACGTCCAGCTGCTCGTACAGCCGGCCCAGGTCCGCATCGTCGAGGTCGAGCGCCTGCGCGAGCTCGTCGATCTCCGACAGGCTGATGCAACCCAGCTGCTCGGCCCGATCGATCAGCGCGGCGAGGGGCCCCCCACGCGCGTCGCTGCTGGTCACGGGCATACCGCGTGATTCCTCACCGGATCGGCAGAGCTGTAAACACGTGTTGTCATGAATGGCGTTTGCCGCGAGCGGCCTCGTGGGAGAACCCCATCCTGAACGAACTGGAGGGGAATTCAAATGCTCGAACGGTTCAAGCGTGCCGGTGACGAGGATGCCGGGGGGCGGGACGGCGACGCGGTCGCGACCGCGGAGCGGCCGGACGGCCCGATCGCCGGTGAACCGGACACCACGGCGATCGACCGGATCGACCGTCCCGAGGGCACCATGGCGGCCGGCGGCGCCGCGACCACGGCCGCGCTCGAGACCGCCCGCGCCCGTCAGCGGGACGAGTTCGGCGGCGTCAACTGGGGCGCGAGCTTCTTCGGCTGGCTCGTGGCCGTCGGCATCGCCGCGCTGCTGGGGGCGATCCTCGTGGCCGCCGGCGCCGCGATCGGCCTGACCGAGTCGGATGTCACCAACGCCGCCGACGAGATCACGCTCGGCGGCGGCATCGCCCTGTTCGTCGTGCTGATGCTGGCCTACTCCACGGGCGGCTACGTCGCCGGGCGGATGTCGCGCTTCGACGGCGCCCGCCAGGGCCTCGCGACGTGGGCGATCGGGTTGATCGTCACCGCGGCGCTCGCGCTCGCCGCCGTGATCTTCGGCGACGAGTACAACGTGCTCGACCAGCTCAACCTGCCGTCTGTGCCCGTCGGAGGCGAGACGCTGGCCACCGGCGGCATCATCGCCCTGGCCGCGATCGTGGTCGGGACCGTCGTCGCCGGGCTCGCCGGCGGCAAGGTCGGCGAGCGCTACCACCGGCGCGTCGATCGCGCCGGCTTCGTCGACTGAGCGTCCGGGCGCTTCACATCTCCCCGCGCGGGGTACAGCCGACCCTAGCCGCAGGCCCCCACATTCGGGGGCTCGCCCCCCTAGTCGCCGGCCCCATATTCGTGGAGGATGATCTTGCCGGACTTGTCACACGTGCTTCACGACCCATGGTTGGACGTATGAGGACGGAACAGATCTCGGTACTCAAAGCAGATCCCGACCTGGGCGCGCTCCTGAGCGAGGCGCGCCGGACGGAAGCTGAGCGACGCCTCCTGGTGAGCACCCACCGGCTGAGCGTCGGCCCGTGGGACGTCTCGCGCCTGTCGGGCGCGAGCGCCGACCACATCGGCCTGCTCGTGCTCGAGGGCGTGATCGCCCGCGAACTGATCGTCGCCGACCACGTGAGCGCCGAGCTGCTCGGCCCGGGCGACCTGATCCGGCCGTGGCAGGCCGCGTCGAAGAGCGAGCTGCTGCCCGTCGACGCCGAGTGGAGCGTCCTCTCCCCCGCGAGCCTTGCCGTGCTCGACCGCCGCTTCGCGGCCGAGGCCTCGCAGTACCCGGAGCTCACCGCCGCGCTGTTCGACCGGCTTTCGGAGCGGTCGCTGCGCCTGGCCACGACGCAGGCGATCTCCCAGCTCACGCGCGTCGACCGGCGCCTGAAGGCGCTGTTCTGGCACCTGGCGGAGCGCTGGGGACGGGTCGGCGGCGACGGCGTCGTGATCCCGCTCGCGCTCACCCATCGCATCCTCGGCCAGCTCGTGGGCGCGCGCCGTCCAACGGTCTCGACGGCGCTGAGCGAGCTCGCGGAGCGCGACGAGCTCGTGCGCCGCGCCGACGGCTCCTGGCTGCTGCGCGGCGACCCCCCCGGCGCCTCCACGCTCGCACGCAACGCCGCGCGCCACGCGCGCGTCGGCGACCTGCTCCGCCCGGCGCGCCGCTTCTCGCACACCGGCGGCGCTCCGGTCGGAACCTGAAGTCCTCCGACGACGGCATCCTTTCTGACCCCGAGGCCGCCAAGCGCGAGAAGCACGCTGGCCCGGCAGGCGACATAGACTCTGATCATCGAAGCGCTCGAACCCTCGGCGCGCAGCTGGTATGAGTCGTTCCTCGATCTGCTGCCGTCGCCGCTCCTGCTGATCGCGCCGGAGAGCGGGCGCGTGTTCTTCGCGAACCGTGCCGCGCATGCGATGGCCGGCGGAGCGTTTCCGATCGATCGCCGCACGCCCGAGTTCGAGCGGGCCGCCTCCGGCGAGCGCTTCACCAACCTCCAGATCGAGTGGGAGACGCCGACGGGGCCGCGCTCGCTGATGGCGTCGGCCGACACGATCGTGCCGCCCGGCGAGCCGCCCGTGGCCGTGCTCACGCTCGAGGACGTGACCGAGCTGGAGGCCGCGCGCCAGCGCGCCGACGCGCTCTCCGAGGTCGGCGCGCTGCTCGCCGGGTCGCTCGACTTCGACGCGACCGTGCAGCTGATCGCGCGGCTCGCGGTGCCGCGGCTGGGCGACTGGTGCTTCGTCGAGCTGTTGCGCGACGACGGCTCGATCGACCGCGCCGCGATCGAGGCGGCCGACCCGGTCGTGCTCGAGCGGGCGCGCGAGTACGACCGGCGCTTCCCGCTCGACCCCGACTCGCCGGTCGGCTCGCCGCGGGTGATCCGCACCGGCGAGCCCGATCTCCAGCGCGAGATCCCGGACGAGTGGCTCGTCGCCGCCGCCCAGAACGCCGAGCACCTGGGGATCCTGCGCTCGCTCGGGTTCCGCTCGTCGATGATCGTGCCGCTCCGCGCCGGCGGGCGCGTGATCGGCGACCTGGCGCTGGTCAGCGCCGAGTCGGGCCGGCGCTACGCCGAGCAGGATCTCGCCGCCGCCCAGGAGCTCGCCAACCGCTGCGGGCTCTTCCTCGAGAACGCGCGCCTCTACCGCGACCTCGAGGCGGCGCGCGACGAGCTGGAGGCGATCCTCGCCGGCGTCGCCGACGCCGTGACGGTGCAGGAGGCGAGCGGCCGGCTCGTCTACGTCAACGACGCCGCCGTGCGGCTGCTCGGCTACCCCGATCGCGCCGCGCTGCTCGCGGCGGCGCCGGACGAGGTCGCGTCGCGTTTCGAGATGATCGGCGAGGACGACCGCCCGTTCCCCTACGACCGGCTCCCCGGCCGACGGGCGATGCTGGGCGAGGAACCCGAGCCGCTGACGCTGCGCTACCGCGCGCACGGCTCGGGCGAGACGGGCTGGTCGCGCGTGAAGGCGACGCCGATGCGCGCGGCCGACGGGCGCGTGACCCGCGCGATCAACGTGATCGAGGACATCACCGACCTCAAGCACGCCGAGGAGACGCAGCGGCTCCTGGCCGAGGCGGGCCGCGTGCTCGCGGGCTCGCTCGACTACGAGGAGACGCTCCAGCGCGTCGCGCGGCTCGCGGTCCCCGACCTGGCGGACTGGTGCATGGTCGACGTGCTCGGCGAGAACGGGCTCGAGCGGGTCGCGGTCGGGCACGCCGACCCGGCGCGGGCGGAGCTCGCCGCGGCGCTGGAGGGGATCGTCGTCGACCCGGCCGCGACGGTCGGTCCGGCACGCGTCGCCCGCACGGGGCGCGCCGAGCTGCACCCGGTCGTCGACGCCGAGCACGTGCGCGACGCGGCTTTGGGCCCCGTCCACCACCGGCTCCTCACCGACATCGGCGTGCGCTCGGCGGCGATCGTGCCGATGACCGTGCGCGGGCAGCGGATCGGCGTGATGACGCTCTCGACCGCCGAGTCCGGCCGGACGCTCGGACCAGACGACCTCGCGGTGCTCGAGGAGCTGGGACGGCGGGCGGCGGTCGCGGTCGACAGCGCGCGGCTCTACCGGCAGCGCTCCGCCATCGCGCGGACGCTGCAGCGCTCCCTGCTCCCGCCGGCGCTGCCGGAGATCGAGGGCCTCGACACCGCCGCGCTGTACCGCGCGGCGGGCGAGGGCACCGAGGTGGGCGGCGACTTCTACGACCTCTTCTCGGTCGGCGACGACGAGTGGATCGCGGTGATCGGCGACGTGTGCGGCAAGGGAGCCGAGGCCGCGGCCGTGACCGCGCTGGCCCGCTACACGATCCGCACCGCGGCGGTGCGGCGGCGCTCCCCGGCGGCGATCCTGCGCTGGCTCAACGACGCGATGGTGCGGCAGGACCTCGACGGACGCTTCTGCACGATCGCCTGCGTGCACCTCGACACGTCGCGACCGGACATCCGCGTCGTGGTCGCCTGCGGGGGCCATCCGCCCGCGCTGCTGCGGCGGGAGGGCGGCGCCGTCGAGGAGGTCGGCGTGCCCGGGACGCTGCTCGGGCTCGTCCCCGATCCGCAGCTCGACGACCGGCGCGCCGAGCTGGCGCCCGGCGACGCGCTCGTGCTGTTCACGGACGGCATCACCGAGGCGCGCGCGCCCGCGCGCGTGATCGAGCCGGAGGCGCTCCACCACGCGCTCGGCGCGATCGCCGCGGGCTCGGCGCAGCGGATCGTCGAGCAGCTCGCGGCGCTCGCGGTCGGCAAGGAGGGCACGCCGCCGCGCGACGACATCGCGGTGCTCGCGCTCCGCGCACGCGCCGCGCGGGCCGAAGGACGCCTCAAGCGCTGTGCTCAGCCACCGTCCGCAGACGCTCCAGCGCGCGGCGGATGAGGCGCGAGACGTGCATCTGCGAGACGCCGACCCGCTCGGCGATCTCGGCCTGTGTCAGATCCTCGACGAACCGCAGGTGCAGCACGATCCGGTCGCGGGCGGGCAGTGCGGCGAGCGTCGGCGCGATCGTCGCGCCGTACTCGACGAGCTCGTAGCGGCCGTCCTCGACGCCGATCGACTCAGCGTAGGTCTCGCCGTCGCCCTCGTCGCCGAAGCGATAGGACTCGAGCGAGACCGCGTCGTAGGCGCCGGCGGCCTCCATCGCCTCCAGCACCTGCTCCGTGCTCATGCTGAGCGCCTCGGCCACCTCGCCCGCCGAGGGCGAGCGGCCCAGCCGGCGCGACAGGTCCTTGACCGCGTTGTCGACCTGCATCACGCGCTCCTGCATGCCGCGCGGGACGTGCACCGCCCAGCCGTTGTCGCGGAAGTAGCGCTTGAGCTCGCCGAGCATCGTCGGGACCGCGTAGGAGGAGAACGCGGTCTCCCGCGCGGGGTCGAAGCGGTCGATCGCCTTGATCAGACCGAGCGTCGCCACCTGCACGAGGTCGTCGAGCGGCTCGTCCGAGCGGCGGTAACGTCGCGCCATGCGGCGCGCGAGCGGGAGCAGGCGCGCGACAAGCTCCTCGCGCGCGTCCCGGTCGCCGTGGCGGTGGTACTGGATGAGGAGCCGCCGGTCCTCCTGAGCGCGAGAGGCGCTGCGCTCCGTCGGCGTCTGCTCGTCCGGCACCATCTGCTGCTGGCCAGGTTCCAAGCCTCTCCTGAACGGCCGAGGGCGTGCGGGGACCGAAGACATGTTTAGCATCGTCTCGACTCCGGCCACCTCACGCAGTTCCCCGTCCGCTTCCTGACTCAAACGGGCGAGAGCGGCGTCGCGGCCAGCTCACGCGGTGGCGCCGGCGCGCGGGCGCTGGCCTTCGTGCGTGCCCTCGACGAACTCCTCGACGAGCTTGGCGCAGAACGCCGGCAGGTCGTCGGGCCGGCGCGAGCTGACGAGCCCGTCGTCGACGTGGACCTCCTCGTCGACCCAGTTCGCGCCCGCGTTGCGGATGTCGGTACGCACCGACGGCCACGACGTGATCGTGCGCCCCTTCAGGACGCCGGCGTCGATCAGCGTCCACGGGCCGTGGCAGATCACCGCGACCGGCTTGGCCTGGTCGAAGAACGCGCGCGTGAACGCGACCGCGTCCTCGTCGACGCGCAGGGCGTCCGGGTTGGCCACGCCGCCGGGCAGCACGAGCGCGTCGTAGCTCCCGGCGTCCACCTCCGCGACGGTGTGGTCGACGGGGAACGTGTCGGCCTTGTCCAGGTGGTTGAACGCCTGCACCTTCCCGCCCTCGAGCGAGATCAGCTCGGGCGTGCCGCCGGCGTCCTTGACCGCCTTCCACGGCTCCGTCAGCTCCACCTGCTCCACGCCCTCGGTCGCGAGGAACGCGATCGTCTTGCCATCGAGCTTTCCAGCCATGTCGATCCTTTCTCGTGGGGAGCGTCCAGAGTGGATCTTCACCGTGCCGGAGCCCGCTAAACCTGCGCCGCCGGCACCGTTTGCCCGCTTACGGCGGGGGGTAGCCCAAGCGGGCATGGAGTACGTCATCGCCGCGGTCATCGTCTTGCTCCTCGTCACGGGCTTCGTGACGTCGCTCGTGTTGCGAGCGACGGCGAGGCGGGGCACCGCCGCCGACCGCTCCGACGACGGCGCGCCGGCCATCG
>DATHJG010000396.1:0-2145 GCA_035489875.1 Solirubrobacteraceae bacterium
CTCGAGGTAGAAGACCTTGTACTCGCCGCCGAGGTCCGGATCGTCGATCTCGATCGTGACGTAGTGCCCTGTGACTGGGGAGATTCGGCCCTTGGCCATCGTCATCGCGTCCTTTCCCGGCGGCCCTAGACGGGGACCCCGGTCTCGCGGAGGATCTCGATCTGGCGCGTCAGGCAGCGCAGGTTCTGCATCAGGACCAGCAGGTCGCCCTCCATCGTCAGGCCCTTGCGGAACGAGGCCGCCCAGATCCCGTGGAACATCGGGGCGGGCACGCGCTCGCCCATTCCGCGCCACGTCGCCGCGGGCGCGCGCAGGGCGAACTGGTAGGCGTCGAGCGGCGCGGGGTCGACGTTGATGTACTCGACCTTGCCCCGGTGCATGTCGACGATGACCCGCCGGTCCTCCATGTCGAGCATGTACGTGCACGAGAAGTGCCGCCCGTGCGCGCCCAGCTCGGCGTCGCTGTCGGTGGCCCGCGAGAACGCCTCGGCCCATGCCTCGACGGTGGGCATCGCCACCTCCTGGCTCTCAGTCACGGATGACCGCCTTGGTGCGCATGAGGAAGTCGGCCAGGTAGCCGTCGTGCGGGATGCCCGGCTCGATCCAGTACGTCGGGTGGTCGCCGATGTAGAGGTTGCTGATCGTAGGGTCGGCGAGCAGGTCGTCGAGCAACCGGTCGTCGTGGGTGACCGCGGTCAGCACGAGGCTGTGGCGCAACGGCTCGATCCCGGCCGCGCGCGTCCAGGGGGCGACCCAGACGCAGGGGAACGGCAGCTCGATGCCGGCCTGCTCGGCGTCGGGCCGGTCGAGCTGGTGCACGGCGGGCCGCAGCACGGCGCTGCCGTCGCCGAGCTCGTCGACGATCCCGTCGTCGCCCAGCCACGGATGCGCGCCCGCGGCCTTGGCGAGCAGGTAGCGCTCGAGCTTCCGCGCGTCGGCCAGCGGTTGCACCGGCAGGACCGCGTCCTCGTCCTCCGGGGGCAGGCTTGGGCAGGCGCCGAGCCGCTCGGCGATCGCCTGCGCGAGCGGGGTGGGGTCGCCCTCGACGAGCACCGCGGTGGTATTGATGCAGCCGGTCCCGGCGTCATGGCCGATCGAGTCGACGATCATGTCGAGGTGGTCGCGCCAGTCGACGTCGGCGGTCAGCAGGATCTTCGAGCGCCCGGGACCCTGCGGCAGCACCCACGGCTGCCCGGCGTACTTGCGCACGACGTCGTCGCCGCCGTAGGCCATCGCCAGGTCCGCTCCGCCCACCATCGCGTCGGCGGCGTCGTAGTCGGTCGACAGCAGCACGACGTGGTCGTCGCCGAAGCCCGCCGAGCGCAGCGCGGCGATCAACCGGTGCGCGGTGAACGGCTCGCGTCGCGACGGTCGCACCGCCACGCGGTAGCCCAGCGCCAGCGCCTCGAGCCAGAGGGCGTGCACGGCCGGGGTGTTGCCCGGCGCGTGCACGGCGAAGACGTCGCCGCGCCGGGTCCACACCGCCCGGCCGGTGCGGGTGAGCGGGTCGCGCCAGTCGTCGACGGCTCCGACGGGGCGGGCGTATTGATCGCTGCGGTACGCGTCGACGGCGCTGCGGGCGATCGCCTCGGCGGCGGAGCGCACCGCCGAGATCGGCAGTCCCGAGACGCGGCTCACGAGCTGCCGGTAGGCGGCGGGCGACAGTCCGTCGATGGTCGCCGTGTCGTACAGGTGTCCCGCGCGCGCGAGCGCGGCGAGGCGGTCCTCGACCGGCAGGGTGTCGGCCTTGTGCAAGGCGGCCATGGCGCGGGTGACGAACAGCCTCGGCACCAGGCTCAGCTCGGCGACCGGGTTGCCGGCGACGTCCGAGATCGTCTGCCGGCTGCGCGCCTGGTAGGCGCCCGCAGGACCCAGCGCATCCAGGTCGATCAGCTCGGCGGTCGCAGCCATCAGTACACCCCCTCGATCACGGTCTCGTTGTCGAACTGCTGGACCGGCGTCACGTCGGCGACCGAGTCACCGACCTCGCCCTCGAGCGGCCGGATCCGGGTGGCCATGTCGCGCTCGAGGTTGTTCGGCAGCAGGAACGACTTGCTCACGTGGTTCATCACCACCTGGCCGCGCTGGCCGTAGGGAACAGTGCGCCCGGTCCCGGGCTCGACGACGGAGAACGTGATGTACGGC
>DATHJG010000397.1:0-5100 GCA_035489875.1 Solirubrobacteraceae bacterium
GACCGCGCCCGCTCCGTCGCAGCTCGTCACGCGCATCGCCCGATCCTAGCGCCGGATCCGGCGGGAGCCGAATCGTTGGACGGCCCCGCGCTGCCCGGCGCATCCTCAACCTCATGGCCGTCGCCGCCGCCGCTCCCGCCCCGACCGTGCGCAGCCTGCTCGGCACCCCGGCCGTCGCGCGGCTGTTCGCCACGTCGATCCTCGCGCGGGTCCCCTTGGCCACGATCGGGATCGTGGCGATCCTGCGCACGCGCGAGCTCACCGGCTCGTACGCGGCGGGCGGCGCGGCGGCCGCGGCGTTCGCGCTCGCCTCCGGCTGCAGCCAGCCGCTGCTCGCGCGGCTCGTCGACCGCGGCGGCCAGGCCCGCGTGCTGCTCCCGGGCGCGCTCGTCACCGCCGTCGCGCTCGTCGTCTTTGCGCTGCTGCCCGCCGGCACTCCGCTCCCCGCGATCATGGCGACCACGCTCGTCGCCGGGCTCGCCACGCCGCCGCTGGGCGCGTCGATGCGCACGCTTCTGCCCGGTGTCATGGGCTCTCCCGAGCGACTGCACGCGGCCTACGCGCTGGAGTCGTCGGCGCTGGAGATCACATACGTGGTCGGGCCGCTCGTGCTCGCCGGCGCGCTCGCCACGTGGTCCACGACCGCCGCCACGCTCGCCTGCGCGGCGCTGCTGCTCGGCGGGACGCTCGCGTTCCTCGCGACGCCGGCGTCGCGCGCCTGGCGCCCCGCCGCGGCGCCTCCCGTCGGCCACGGGTGGTTGGGCGCGCTGCGCAGCCCCGGCGTGCGCACGCTGCTCGTGCTGCTCGCGCTGATGGGGATGACGTTCGGCGCCGTCGAGGTCGGGGTCCCGGCGGCCGCCGAGGCCGAGGGCCACCGCGACGCCGCCGGCCCGCTGCTGAGCGTG
Source organism: Solirubrobacteraceae bacterium (assembly GCA_035489875.1). Lineage (GTDB taxonomy): Bacteria > Actinomycetota > Thermoleophilia > Solirubrobacterales > Solirubrobacteraceae > DASQMT01. The sequence goes on from DATHJG010000397.1 coordinate 906, forward strand.
TGGGGCCTCGGGTCGATGCTCGGCGGGCTGCTGGCGATGCGGCTGCGCCGCCCCGCCGGGCCGGTCGCGCGGCTGACCGCGACGATCTGCGCGCTGGCCACGGGGCACCTGCTGCTGGGCGTCGCCGGGAATCTCGTCGTGCTCGGCGGGCTGCTCCTGCTCGCGGGCGTCTCGATCGCGCCGAGCTTCGCGTCGGCATTCGGGCTCACCGACGGGCTCGCGCCGCCCGGCGCGCTCACGGAGGCGTTCGCCTGGCTCGGCAGCGGCATCGCGGGCGGCCTCGCCGCCGGGAGCGCGCTGGGCGGCTGGGCCGCCGAGTACCACGGCGCCGACGCGGCGCTCCTGGTCGCCGGCCTCGCCGGGCTCACCGCGGTCGCGGTGATCGCGACCCGGCGCGGCACGCTCACGCCGTGCTGAGCGTCGCGCCGGAGCGACGCTGCCATCATGGCGCGGCGATGAAAGCCGGTCACGACGATCTCCTGCGCGCCGCCGACGCGCTGGCGGCCCAGGTGCCCCAGCCGCTCGCGCCCCTCGCGCGCCTCGCCTACAACTACCGCTGGTCCTGGACGCCCGGCGGCCCCGAGCTGTTCTCCTCGATCGACCCGGCCCGCTGGGACCGGTGCGGAGAGAACCCGGTGCGCCTGCTGGGCGAGGTCGGCCCGGACGCGCTCGACCGCGCCGCCCACGACGGCGCGCTGCTCGAGCGCGCCGCCGGCGTGGAAGCGGCCGTGCGCGGGGACCTCGGGCGCCCGTTCGCCGAGGCGCCCGCCACGCCCGAGCACCCGATCGCGTACTTCTGCGCCGAGTTCGGCGTCCACCGCTCGCTGCCGATCTACTCCGGCGGCCTGGGCGCGCTCGCCGGCGACATCCTCAAGGAGTCCTCCGACCGCGCGCTGCCGCTCGTCGCGGTCGGCCTCATGTACCGCCAGGGCTACTTCCGCCAGCGCATCGACGCCGGCGGCTGGCAGCACGAGTACTGGGTCGACACCGACCCCGAGCGGCTCCCCGCCGCGCTCGTCACCGGCGACGACGGCGAGCCGCTGACCATCACGGTGCCCGTGCGCACCATGGAGGTGACTGCGCAGATCTGGCGCGTGGACGTCGGCCGCGTGCCGCTCTACCTGCTCGACGCCGAGCGGCCGGAGAACGACCTCGCCGCGCGCTGGATCACGTCGCGGCTCTACATCGGCGAGCCCGACGCCCGCCTGGCGCAGTACGTCCTGCTCGGCGCCGGCGGCGTGCGCGCGCTGGAGGCGATGGGGATCGACCCCGCGATCCTCCACCTCAACGAGGGCCACGCGGCGTTCATCTCGCTCGAGGCCGCACGCAACCACGGCGGATCGTTCGCCGACCGCATCGCCGCCGCGCGCACGAAGACGATCTTCACGACCCATACGCCGGTCCCGGCCGGCAACGACACCTACCCCGCCGAGCAGGTGCTCGAGGCGCTCGCCGGCCTGACGCAGGGTATGGGGGCCGACCCTGCGGAGGTCATCCGCCTCGGGCGCACGCGGCCGGACGACGAGAGCGAGCCGTTCGGCGTCAGCCAGTTCGCGCTGCGCACGAGCCGTGCGGCCAACGGCGTCAGCCGCCGCCACGGCGAGGTCGCGCGCGGGATGTGGCACGACCTGTGGCCCGATCGCCCCGTCGAGGACGTCCCGATCGGGCACGTCACCAACGGCGTCCACATCCCGACGTGGCTCGGCGGGCCGATGCGCGAGCTGCTCGACCGCCACCTCGGCGCGGGCTGGCTGGAGCGCGCCGACGACCCCGCCACCTGGGCCGGCGTCGACGGCATCTCCGACGAGGAGCTGTGGGCCGTCCGCTCCCGCCAGCGCGCCGACTTCGTCGAGTACGTGCGCGGCAAGAGCGTGCTCGACCGGCTCGGCCGCGACGAGCCGCGCAGCTACGTCGAGGCGGCCGCCGGCGCGTTCGACCCCGACGCCCTCACGATCGGGTTCGCCCGCCGGCTCGCGACGTACAAGCGCCTCCACCTGCTCGTGCAAGACGCCGACCGCGCGCTCGCGCTGCTCTCCAACGGCCGCCCGGTCCAGTTCGTGCTGGCCGGCAAGGCGCACCCGCGCGACGACGGCGGCAAGCGCATGGTCCAGCACCTGTTCTCGTTCAAGTGGGCGCCGGAGATCGGCGGCCGCGTCGTCTACCTCGACGACTACGACCTCTCCAGTGCCGCCCGCATGGTGCGCGGGTGCGACGTCTGGCTCAACCTGCCGCGGCCGCCGCTCGAGGCGAGCGGGACGAGCGGGATGAAGTCCGCGGTCAACGGCGGGCTGCAGCTCAGCGTGCTCGACGGCTGGTGGGCCGAGGCGTACGACGGCGAGAACGGCTGGGCGCTGCCGGGCGAAGAGGACCCCGACCACGGCGCGCAGGACCAGCGCGACGGCGCCGAGCTGCACCGGCTGCTCGCGGAGGAGGTCGCGCGCGAGTTCTACGCCCGCGACGAGCACGGCATCCCGCGCGCGTGGCTCGCGCGCATGCGGAGGTCGCTGAAGACGAACGGCCCGGCGTTCTCCGCCACGCGCATGGTGCGCGACTACGTGGAGAGGTTCTACAGGGCCTGAGGTGGCGCGGCGGCCTGAGGTGACCGGGCGGCTATCTGAGCCGCCCGGCACCTGATGGCTATCGCAGCTCTTGGTCGAGCGCCCCGCCGCAGAACGGGCAACTCGCCCGGTCTCCGACGCGCTCAGCGAACCAAAGTCGCAGACAGCGCAGGCAGCGGATCCGCGTCATGCGGACCTCCTTTCTCCGGAGCGCGCCGTATGCGATGGCGCGGCGATCCGGTGCTTCGTGCACTGGACACTGTAGTCGACGCCTGGACGGATGTCTGAAGGTGCTCACGACTCGGCGCCGGCGCCCTCCCCGATCCGCGCGTAGGCGTCGGGTCGGCTCGACTTCATCCATGCGCCGATCGCGAGACCGAGCACCCCGGCGCCGAACAGGATCACCGGGAGCACGATCGCCATCGTGTCGGTCGGCGCGTCGGTCGCGCCCGTGATCAGGACGTTGAAGTTCAGGACGCCCAGCACGAGCACCACGAGCAGCGCCACGCCCGCGATCGCGGGGGCGATCGTGCCGGCCCACGAGCTGACGCCCGTGTCCGGGCGGCGACGGAAGTACGCGACGACCGCGAACGACGTCACCGCCATCAGCAGCAGCACGCCGAGCGCGCCGAGGTTCGTCAGCCAGGTGAACAGCTTGAGCACGGGGTCGGCGTCGGCGAGCGCGAAGACGGCGACCACGGCCAGCGCCAGCACGGTCTGCGTCATCGACGCGACGTACGGCGCGCCGGTGCGGTCGTGCACGCGGCTGAACACCCGTGGCAGCACGTTCTCGCGACCGAGCGCGAACGCGTACCGCGCGACGGCGTTGTGGAACGAGAGCAGCGCGGCGAACAGGCTGGTGGCGAACAGCAGCGACGCGGAGTCGCCCCAGAACGCGCCGAGCCGGTCCGCGCCCGTGATGAACAGCACGGTCGTCGGGTCGGGCGCGTCCGGCGCGCCGAAGCCCGCCGCGCCGAGCGCGGCCGGGTCGACGATCGTGCTGGGCCCCGCCGCGATGCCGACGAGCCAGCTCGAGATCGCGTAGAAGACCGCGATCAGCCCGATCGCGATGAACGTCGCGCGCGCCACCGTCCGCTTCGGGTCCTTGACCTCCTCCGAGTAGAGCGCCGCCGACTCGAAGCCGACGAACGAGGCGACGCAGAACGTCAGCGTCGCGCCGACCGCCGTTCCGAACGAGACGCCGGGGTCGAACCCGACCCCGGTGATGCCCTCCGGCCCCGGGTCGGCGAGGATCGCGAAGTCGAACAGCGCGACGACGATCACCTCGAGGATCAGCAGCACCGCGAGCACACGGGCGTTGAGGTCGATCTGCAGCACGCCGAGCACGCCGATCACCGCGCCGCCGATCAGGCACCACCACCACCAGTCGAGCGTGATCCCGACCTTGTCGGCCATGAACGCGCCCATCGCCACGCCGAACAGGCCGTAGATGCCGATCTGCATCGCGTTGTAGGCGATCAGCGCGACGAAGGCGGCGCCGACCGCCTGGACCTTGCCGAGGCCACGCGCGACGTACGCGTAGAACGCGCCCGCGTTGGTCACGTGGCGGCTCATCGCCGCGTAGCCGACCGCGAACAGCGCGAGCATGATCCCGAGCGGGATGAACATGAACGGGA
>DATHJG010000398.1:0-2497 GCA_035489875.1 Solirubrobacteraceae bacterium
GGCGCGGAAGCGCTCCCCGCGCGCGCCGGCCGCGGCGAGCCACTCGTCGACGTTGCCCTGGCCCGCGTTGTAGGCCGCGAGCGCGAGCGCCTCGCGGCCGTCGTACTTGTCGAGCAGGTGGCGCAGGTACCAGGAGCCGTAGGCGATGTTGACCTGCGGCGTGGCGAGGTCGCCCTGCACGAACGCCGTACCGCCGGACTTCTCCGCGATGTAGTCCGCCGTCTCCGGCATGAGCTGCATCAGGCCCTTCGCGCCGGCGTGCGACGTCTGGTCGCGGAAGTGCGACTCGGCGAAGATGACGCCGGCGATCAGGGCCGGGTCGAGGTCCTTGTCGCCGGCCTGCTGGCGGATGACGTCCTCGTGGCGCAGCGGGAGCGTGACCTCCTGCACCGCCTGCTCGGTCCACGGGGCGAGCACGAGGGTTACCGCGAGCCCCGCGACCGCGACGGCGGCGAGGAACGCCAGCCGCCGGCGCCTGACCTGGCGGCGGCGCGCCGCCGCGCCGCGCGGGCGGGCGGCGCTGCGCGGGCGCGTGCGATGGGGGGCCGTGCGCGTGCTCATGGTCTCGGTGACAGCTTCTCAAGTACCGCGGCGAGTTCCTGCTCCAACGCGGCGAGATCGCGGTCGTTGCGTACGACATGGTCGGCGCGGGTCGCCTTCTCCTCCTGCGAGAGCTGGCGCGCCGTCCGCTCGCTGACCGCCGCGTGACCGCGTGCGGCGGCGCGCTCGGTCCGGAGGTCCTCGTCCGCGACGATCACCAGCGTAGCGTCGTACAGCCGCTCCAGCCCGGCCTCGAACAGCAGCGGGGTCTCGACCACGAGCGCGCGCGGCGGCGGCTGCCGCGCCGACTCCTCGGTGCGCCAGGCGGCGACGCGGGCGCCGACGAGCGGCCACAGGAGCCCCTCCAGCCACGCGCGCTCCGCCGGTGCGGCGAACGCGTGGCGCGCGACGGCGGCGCGGTCGACGACGCCGCCGGGCGCCACGTCCGGGCCCCAGCGCGCGACGACCGCGTCGCGGACCTCGGGGCCGGCGTACAGCTTGTGGACCACCGCATCGGTCGACAGCGTGGCGGCGCCCAGCCGGGCGAGCGCCGCCAGCGCCTCGGACTTGCCGGCCCCGATCCCGCCCGTGAGGGCGACGAACGGCGGTGCGGCTACGCCGGCTCCTCGTCCGCCTCGGGCGCCGGGGCCGCCTCGGCCTCGGGCTCGGCGGGGGTCTCGGCCTCGGGCTCAGCCTCGGCCGGCGCTTCGGCCTCGGCGAGCACCTCCGCCTCAGCGGGCGCCTCCGCCTCGGCGGGCGCGTCCGCCTCGACCGCCCCGGGTTCCGCGGCCGCGTCGGCCTCCGCGACCTCTGTCTCGGCCGAGGGCGCCTCGACGGCGTCCTCGGGCTGCGCGGCGAAGACGTCCTCGGACAGGCCCAGCTCGGGCACGTTGTCGAGGTCGCCGGCGCCGGGGTCCTCGCCCTCGGCGACCGGCGGCAGCTCGCGGCGCGGGAGGACCTGGTCCTCGACGCGCTTGATCGAGAGCGACAGGCGGCGGCGTTCGGAGTCGATCTCGAGGATCTTGACCTTCACGTCGTCGTCCGGCTGGACGATCTCACGCGGGTTCTCCACGTGCTGCTGCGCCAGCTCGGAGATGTGCACGAGGCCCTCGACGCCCTCGAGGATCTCGACGAACGCGCCGAAGGCGACCACCTTGGTGACCTTGCCCTCCAGCTCGTCGCCGACCGAGTAGGTGTCGACGACGCGCTGCCACGGGTCCTCCTGGGTCTGCTTGAGGCCCAGGGAGATGCGCTGACGGTCGCGGTCGATGTCGAGCACCTTGACCTGCACGGTGTCGCCGATGTTGAGGATCTCGCTCGGGTGGTTGACGTGCGACCACGACAGCTCGGAGATGTGGATCAGGCCGTCGATGCCGTCGAGATCGACGAACGCGCCGAACTCCACGATGTTCGAGATCTGGCCCTCGATGATGAGGCCGGGCTGCAGCCGCTCCAGGATCGCCTGGCGCTGCTCCTTGCGCTCCTCCTCCAGCACCGCGCGGCGGCTGAGCACCACGTTGTTGCGCGGGCGGTTGAGCTCGATCACCTTCGACTCGATCGTCTGGCCGAGGTACTCGTCGAGGTTCGGCACGCGGCGGATGTCGACGAGCGAGGCGGGCAGGAAGCCGCGCACCCCCAGGTCGACGATCAGGCCGCCCTTGACGACCTCGATGACCGAGCCGTGGACGGGCTCGCCGGACTCGGCCGCCGCCTCGATGCGCCGCCAGGCGCGCTCGAAGCGGGCACGCTTCTTGGAGAGGATCAGGCGGCCGTCCTGGTCCTCCTTGGTGAGGACGAGGGCGTCGACCTCCTCGCCGATCTCGACTTCCTCGTTCGGGTTGACCGACTTGCGGATCGAGAGCTCGTTGGAGGGGATGACCCCCTCGCTCTTGTAACCGATGTCGACGAGGACCTCGTCCTTGTCGATGCGCACCACCGCACCGGTGACGACGTCACC
>DATHJG010000399.1:0-5375 GCA_035489875.1 Solirubrobacteraceae bacterium
CCATGGAATACGAACACCTCAACTTCGAGCAGGACGGCCCGGTGACGGTCATCACGATCGACCGCCCCGAGCGGATGAACGCGGTGGGCCCGCGGACGGCGCGCGAGCTGGTGCACGCGTGGACCCGCTTCCGCGACGACGACGCCGCGCTCGCCGCGGTGCTCACCGGCGCCGGCGAGGACGCGTTCTGCGCCGGCGGCGACCTCAAGGCCGCGTTCGAGGGCGACGTCGTGGTGCCGCTCGCGCAGGAGGAGCGCGACGCGCACGCGCGCGGCGAGCGCCCCGGGATCCTCGGCCCGACGCGCTGGACCGACCTGTACAAGCCGACGATCGCCGCGGTCAACGGGGTCGCGTACGCAGGCGGGCTGGAATGGGCCTGCTGGACCGACCTGTGCATCGCGGACGAGCACGCGACGTTCGGCGTGACGTGCCGGCGCTGGAACATCGGCCTGGGCGACGGCGGCACGCAGCGGCTGCCGCGGATCGTCGGCTTCCGCGTGGCGATGGAGCTGATCGTCACCGGGCGCGTGATCGACGCGCGCGAGGCGCAGCGGATCGGGTTGGTGAACGAGGTCGTGCCCCGTGGGACGTGCCGCACGCGGGCCCGGGAGCTGGCGCACACGATCGCCGCGCTCCCCCAGCCGGCGATCCGGACCGACAAGGAGGCGGCCGTGCGCGGGTCCGGCCTCCCGCTCGACGAGGGCCTGCGGATCGAGGCCGAGTGCTTCAACCGGCTGCTCGACGGGCCGGAGATGGCCGAGGGGCTGCGGCGGTTCAACGAGCGCGACCACCCGGACCGGCAGCGTGGCGGCGCGCCGACGACGCCGGGGCTGACGCGGCCGCGGCAGCCTTGACGGCTGTCGATTCCGGCGCGTCCCGCGTGTCGTAGCTGTAGAAGGAACCCGCGACGAGCGACGGAGGCAGACAGGAGTTCTTCGAACAGCGCCTCTCGGCGCTCTAGCTCGCCGCGATCGCCGTGACCTCGAGCCGCCGCGGCCCGCGCGGCGCGTCGAACGTCACCTCGTCGCCGACCCGCGCGCCGGTCAGCGCCCGGCCCAGCGGGGAGTCGATGCTCAACCGGCCGCTCGCCGGATCCGACTCGGCGGCGCTCACGATCGTGTGCTCCGCCTCGCGTCCGCTGTCGAGATCGCGCACGGCCACGACGACGCCGAGCGCGACCTCGCCGCTCGCCCCGCCCGTCTCGACCACGACCGCGTTGGCGCGCAGCTCGCGCAGCCGCAGGATCTTGGTCTCGAGATGCGCCTGCGCGTCCTTGGCGTCGTGGTACTCGGCGTTCTCCTTCAGGTCGCCGAAGTCGCGCGCGGTCTTGATCCGCTCCGCGATCGCGCGCCGGCCCTCGGTCTGGAGCTCGGTCAGCTCGGCCTCGAGCGCGGCGAGCCCCTCGCGCGAGATGTGATTGCTGGCGTCGTTCATGAGCGGTCGTGGTGGACGACCTCGGCGCTGTTGCCGTCCGGGTCCAGCAGGAAGCCGCCGCAGTAGTCGTCGCCGTACTTCACATGGTCGAACACGCCGACGACTATGCCACGTCGGGCGGGCCGGTCACCGCCAGCGGCGGGGTGGATGGGTACAACGCGGCGATCAGGTCGCGGATCGCCGCGAAGTCGCGGCGGTTGTGCGTCGCGATGGCGTGACCGTGGACCCACGCGCACGCCCCGATCTGGAGATCGAGCACCCAGCCGGCGCGCTGCTCGGCCCTGGAGCCGCCCCGCCGCGCGCCGGTCGGCGGGGTCGCCTGCGCCGCGCGCAGCCGCCCCGCGACGACCGCGGCCGCGGCGTCGAACGGCAGCGTCACGACCAGCAGCTCGCTCACCGCCAGGCGCGTGAACCAGCGCAGTCCCGTGGCAACGCTCGCCCCCTTCCGGGCCAGCCCGTAGGTGATCTCGAGGACACCCGGCGCCGTGAGCGCGACGGGGTCGCCCGCGGCGGCGCGCTGCAGGAGATGTTGCTCATACGCGTTCCCCGGAAACAACCGTGACGCGACGGTGGTGTCCCAGGCGACGGTCAGGGCTCGTGCCGCCCGGACAGCATCGCCGCGCGCAGTTCCTCCGGCGTGGGGAGCTCGAGCCCATCGACGAGCTCGGTGCGGGCGACCGCGTCGCGGCGCTCGCTCGCGATCTGCGCGGCCCGGCGCCGTCGCTCGAGGGCGACCGCGCCCTCCTCGGCGAGACGGATGATCGCGTCGTTCGACGTCGTGCCGAGCTCCCCGGCGAGCTCCTGCGCGGCCCGCGCAAGGTCGTCGGGCACGCGCAGTGTCGTGCGATGCCCTGCACGCTGCGGCGCGCGACGCCTAGGCTCCATCAGCGCATCGTAAAGCATCATGTTGACGTCCACCCGCTCACAGGAAAGTCACTCGCCCGCGCACGACGGGCGTAGCGTCCGGCTCGCCAGATGGCCGTACGGAGTCCGATATGTCGTCCACCATGACCCGCGTGGACGGCTACGGCGAGGATCTCGCCGCGATCCATGCCGCCGGCTTCACGGATATCGCGCGCGCGGCCGGGGAGGAGCTGCTCGCGCGGCTCGACGGGCCCGCGCGGGTGGTCGACCTCGGCTGCGGCGACGGGACGACCGCGGCGCTGCTCGCCGCCGGCGAGGTGCTCGGCTACGCGCTCGACGCGCGCAACGACGACGCGACGCTCGACGCCGTGCTCGCCCGCGCCGCGGCGGCGCTCCGCCCCGCCGGGCTGCTGCTGTTCGACCTCGCCGGTCCCGGCCGGATCCCGGCGAGCGGGCAGCACACGTGGACCGAAGGCGACGGCTGGGCCGTGCTCGCCGAGGCACGGGCGCGACCGCACGCGATCGAGCGCCGGGTCGTCACGTTCCGCGACCTCGGCGGCGGCCACTTCCGGCGCTCGGAGGAGACCCACCGGCTGCTGCTCCACCGCCCGGCCGACGTGCTGGCCCGGTTGCGCGCGGCAGGGTTCACCGCCCGCGTGCTCCCCGACGGCTACGCGGGCGAGCCGCTCCCGCGCGGGCTGACGGCGTATCTCGCCCGCCGCCGGTAGCGCTCAGCCGCCGGCGAGCACGACGTCGTAGCCGTCCGCGCGCAGCACCTCGACGACGACGTCTCGGTGATCGCCCTGCAGCTCGATCACGCCGTACTTCGCGGAGCCGCCGACGCCGCAGCGCTTCTTCAGCCGCGCGGCCAGCTCGCGCAGGCCGGGGTCGTCGAGCGGCACGCCGGAGATCGTCGTGACCGCCTTGCCGCGGCGGCCGGCGACCTCGCGCCGGACCTTCACCCGCTCGGCCATCGGACCTCAGCGCACGCCGACGAGGTCCACGACGAACACGAGCGTCTCGTCGGGACCGATGACGCCGCCCGCGCCGCGCTTGCCGTATGCGAGGTTCGGCGGGATCGTGATGCGGCGGCGGCCGCCGACCTTCATCCCCGCCACGCCCTGGTCCCAGCCCGGGATCACCTGCCCCTTGCCGAGGCCGAACTTGAACGTGTCGCTGCGATCCCAGGACGCGTCGAACTGCTTGCCGGTCTTCCACGAGACGCCGACGTAGTGGACCTCGACGATCCGCCCGGAGACGGCTTCGTCGCCCTCGCCGACGACGATGTCGTCGAGCTCGAGCTGGTAGGACGGCGGCTGCTCGGAGGGGACGTCGACCCGGGGCTTCTCGTTCGTGGCCATCCCGCCACGGTAGCGTCAGGGTCGCGATCGAACGCCCGACCGAAGGAGACGACCCGAATGGACTGGAAGCTCGAGTTGGTGGCGGTGCCCGTGTCCGACGTGGATCGTGCGAAGGCGTTCTACACCGAGCAGGCCGGGTTCGTCGCAGACCATGACCACACGGTCAGCGACGAGATCCGGTTCGTGCAGCTGACGCCGCCTGGCTCGGCGTGCTCGATCGCGCTGGGGAAGGGGATCACCGACGCCGAGCCGGGCTCCGTCCAAGGCTTGCAGCTGGTCGTCCCGGACATCGAGGCGGCGCGCGCCGAGCTGGTCGAGCGCGGCGCGGAGGTCAGCGAGATCCAGGACCTGCCCTGGGGCTCGTTCGTCTTCTTCAGCGACCCGGACGGCAACGCCTGGGCGGTCCAGCAGATCCAGCCGCGCGCTTAGAGGAGCGCCCGCGCCAGCGCCCGGTAGTCGTCCAGCGGCGCCGGGCCGTGCCCGAGCGGCTGGAGGCAGACGTGGTCGGCGCCGGCGTCGAGGTGGGCGCGCACCGCCTCGGCGACCGCGCCGGCGGAGCCGTGCGGGATGACCGCGTCGATCAGCCGGTCGCTGCCCCCGTCGGCGAGGTCGCGCTCGGTGAAGCCGAGGCGCAGCAGGTTGCGCGTGTAGTTGCTCGCCGCCAGGTACGTCGTCGCGTAGTCGCGCGCGTGGCGCCGCGCGGTCTCGGCGTCCGGCTCGACCACGACCGCCACCTCGGGGGCCAGGAGCGCCTCCGGCCCGAGCGTCTCGCGCGCGAAGCGGGTGTGCTCGACCGGCACGAAGTACGGATGCGCGCCGACCGACCGCTCGACCGCGAGCTGGAGCATCTTCGGTCCGAGCGCGGCCGCGACGCGCTCCTCGCGCGCGACGGGCTCCGGCGCCGCGTCGAGCCCGTCGAAGAACGCCCGCATCGCGGACAGCGGCCTCCGGTACTCGCTGGTCGCCTCGGGATGCCCGACCCCGATCCCGAGCAGGAACCGATCCGGGAACGCGCGCCGCAGCTCCGCGTGGCCCGCCGCGACCTCAGCCGGCTCGTGCTGCCAGATGTTGAGGATGCCGGTCGCGACGGTCAGCGTGCTCGAGTGCTCGAGGAACGGCCGCGCCTGTGCCACCGACGGACTGCTGCCGATCCAGAACGTGCCGTAGCCGAGCGCCTCGATCTCGTCCAATCCCTCGACCCCTGCCTGGCGCCGACGCCAGATGCCGATCTGTCCGAGTTCCATGCACCACAGGATGCCCGACTACTGCGCCACGGGAACCCCGTCCCGCGCGACGACGCGCTCGTAGTTCAGGCGCAGCAGCGCGATCACGTCGAGCACGTCGGCCTCGCCGTCGATCCGCCGCGCCGCCGGACCCTCCCGGTTCGGGAACACCGGGTGGTGCACGATCCGGCCCTGCGCGTGCAGCTCGGTCCAGACGTCCTTGGGGAAGCCGAAGTGCGCGGCGTGGTCGCCGTGCAGGTGGCCGATCTCGCGCCGGCCGACGCGGAACGCGAACTCGCCGCGGCGGCCCGGGCCGGCCTCGACGCCCGGCCACGACGTCACTTCCTCGGTGATGCGCTCGCTGGCTGTGGGTGATTGGGTCATGCCCTCATGGTCCGCCGCCGCCCGCCGCGGCACCAGGGGCAATTGGTCCTAGGACCAATTGCCCCTGGTGCCGCGGCGGGCGGCGGCGGACCATGAGGGCATGACCCAA
>DATHJG010000400.1:0-4092 GCA_035489875.1 Solirubrobacteraceae bacterium
GAGGCCGACGGGGTGGAGTCGGCGCTCGAGCGGCTCGACGCGCTCGCACCCGACGTGGTAGTGCTCGACGCGCGCATGCCGCGCTTCGACGGGTTCGAGGCCGCGCCGATGCTGCGCGCCCGCCGGCCCGGGCTGCCGATCCTGCTGTGCAGCGCCTGGGTCGACGACGACGTTCGCCGGCGGGCGGCGGAGGCGGGGATCGACGCGGTGCTCTCCAAGGACCAGTTCGACGAGATCCCCGCCGTCGTGCTCGCGCTCGCCGGGCGCTGATCGCAGGCCCACTAGGTGCCGGAGGGCGCGAGCCGGGCGCGCAGCGCGCGCGTGACCTGCTCGAACGTCACCACGCCGCGCAGGCGGCCCTCGGCGTCGACCGCCATGAGCGCGCCGAGGCGCCGCAGCGGCTCGGAGCCGAGCACCGCCTCCAGCGGCGTGTCGGCGGGGACGCGCCCCTCGTCGGCGCCCGGGGCGGCGAGGTCGCGCACCGGCATCGCGCCGCCCTCCTGGAGCGCCGCGTGCTCGACCGCGCCGCGGTGGGCGATCCCGGTGTAGCGGCCGTCGTCCTCCACCACGGCGAACCACTCCCAACCCTGGTAGCGCAGGAAGAAGTCCTCGTAGGCGCGGGACGCGGGGAGCCCGGCGGGGATCGTGACCGGCTCGGCGTCCATCACGTCGGCGACGGTGATCCCCTCGAGTTGCTCGGTGAAGCGCGTCTGCGCGAGCGTGCCGCGGGCGGCCGACGCGAGCAGCCACCCGAGCGCGGCGAACCAGATCCCGTCGAACGCACTGCCCTCGACGAACACGACGAGCGCGAGCCCGCCGGCGATCAGGAAGTAGCCGAAGCCGATCCCGATCCGCGCCGCGAAGCGCGTCGCGCGGTGGCGGTCGCCGGTCAGCTTCCACGCGGCGGCACGCGCGATCCGGCCGCCGTCGAGCGGGAACGCCGGCACGAGGTTGAACAGCAGCAGCACCATGTTCATCGACACGAGCAGCGAGACGACGACCTCGACCGGCGACGCGTCGGCAGCCGCCGAGAGCCGCGCGGCGTCCCAGAACGAGTCGCCGCCGGCGAGCAGCACGGCCGCGATCGAGGCGAGCACCATCAGCAGCAGCGTGACCAGCGGTCCTGCGACGGCGACGCGGAACTCCGCGCCCGGCGAGTCGGCGTCGCGGCTCATCTTCATCACGCCGCCGAACAGGAACAGGTCGATCCCCTCGACCGCGATGCCCTCGCGGCGGGCGGCCAGCGCGTGCCCGAGCTCGTGCGCCACGATCGACGCGAAGAAGCTCGCCGCCGCCACGACCGCGACGACGTAGACCGTCGTCTCGCTCGCGTCCAGGGTCTCCTTGAGCGAGTCCCAGAGGACGAAGATGACCACGAACAGGACGAGGAACCACGAGTAGTTGACGCCCACCCGGATGCCGAAGATCCGGAGGAGCGGCAAGGAGCGGGAGCCCGTCATGCGCTACCTATGGTCGCATAGCATCGCGAGCCCCCGGACACCTGAACGCGCACAAGGAGATCCATGCCGTCCACCAAGGTCACCGTCACCGGAGCCGCCGGCCAGATCGGCTACGCGCTGCTGTTCCGGATCGCGTCCGGCCAGCTGCTCGGACCCGATCGGCCCGTGCACCTCAACCTGCTCGAGATCCCCCAGGCGGTCAAGGCGGCCGAGGGCACGGCGCTCGAGCTGACCGACTGCGCGTTCCCGCTGCTCGCCGGGATCGACATCCACGACGATCCGAAGGCGGCGTTCGAGGGCACGAACATCGCGCTGCTCGTCGGCGCCCGGCCGCGCACGAAGGGGATGGAGCGCGCCGACCTGCTCGAGGCGAACGGCGCGATCTTCAAGCCGCAGGGCGAGGCGATCGCCGCCGGCGCCGCCGACGACATCAAGGTGCTCGTGGTCGGCAATCCGGCCAACACGAACGCGCTGATCGCGCAGCGCAACGCCGACGGCGTGCCGGCCGAGCGGTTCACCGCGATGACGCGCCTGGACCACAACCGGGCGGTGGCGCAGCTGGCGGAGAAGACCGGCGTCGCGGTGTCCGAGATCTCCAACATGGCGGTCTGGGGCAACCACTCGCCGACGATGTACCCCGACCTGTTCAACGCGAAGGTGCGCGGGCAGCGCGCGTGGGACGCGGTCGGCGACGAGACGTGGGTGGCCGACACGTACATCCCGCGCGTCGGCAAGCGCGGCGCGGAGATCATCGAGGCGCGCGGCGCGTCGTCGGCGGCGTCGGCTGCGAACGCGGCGATCGACCATGTGCACGACTGGGTCGGTGGGACGGGCGACGGCGACTGGGTCTCGATGGCCGTGCCGTCGGACGGCTCCTACGGCGTGGCGGAGGGGATCATCTCCTCGTTCCCCTGCCGGACGGCGGACGGGTCCTACGAGATCGTCCAGGGCCTCGACGTCCCGGCGTTCTCGCAGGAGCGGATCGACAAGACGGTCGAGGAGCTGGTCGGCGAGCGGGACGCCGTGCAGAAGCTCGGGCTGGTGTAGCGCGTCGATGAAGATCGTCTACACGTACACGGACGAGGCGCCGGCGCTGGCGACGCACTCGCTCCTGCCGATCGTCGAGGCGTTCGCGCACGGCGCCGGCGTCGACGTCGAGCTCCGCGACATCTCGCTCGCCGCGCGCATCCTCGCCCAGTTCGGGCTCGCCCCCGACGCGTTGGCCGAGCTGGGCGAGCTCGCCAGGACGCCCGCGGCGAACATCATCAAGCTGCCGAACATCAGCGCCTCCATCCCGCAGTTGAAGGCGGCGATCAAGGAGCTCCAGGACGCCGGCCACGCGATCCCGGACTACGACGAGGATCCGCGGGCCTACGACAAGGTCGGCGGCAGCGCGGTCAACCCCGTCCTGCGCGAGGGGAACTCCGACCGCCGCGCGCCCGCCTCGGTCAAGGCGTTCGCCCGCACGCACCCGCACTCGATGGGGGCGTGGTCGCGCGACTCGGCGACGCATGTGGCGACGATGGGCGACGGCGACTTCCGCTCGACGGAGCGGTCGGTGACGTTCGAGCGCGACGACGAGCTGCGGATCGAGCACGTCGCCGAGGACGGCACGGTCAGCGTGTTGAAGGAGTCCGTGCCGGTCCTCGCGGGGGAGATCGTGGACGGCGCGGTGATGCGCCGTCGCGCGCTCGACGCGTTCCTGGCGGAGCAGGTCGCCGACGCGAAGGCCAAGGGCGTCCTGTTGTCCGTGCACCTGAAGGCGACGATGATGAAGGTCTCGGACCCGATCGTCTTCGGCCACGCGGTGCGCGCGTACTTCGCGGGCGTGTTCGAGGAGCACGGCGACGCGCTGGCCGGCGTCGGCGCCAGCCCGAGCAACGGTCTCGCGAGCATCCTGAGCGCGCTCGAGCGGCTCCCCGCGGATGAGCGCGCGGCGATCGAGGCCGCGATCACGCTGACGTACGAGGCCGGGCCGGCCCTCGCGATGGTCGACTCCGACCGCGGGATCACGAACCTGCACGTCCCCAGCGACGTGATCGTCGACGCCTCGATGCCGGCGATGATCCGCGCGTCCGGTCGGATGTGGAACGCGGCGGGCGAGCAGCAGGACACCAAGGCGGTCATCCCCGACTCCAGCTACGCGTCGCTCTACGCCGAGACGATCGACTTCTGCCGCGAGCACGGCGCGTTCGACCCGGCGACGATGGGCACGACGCCGAACGTCGGCCTGATGGCGCAGAAGGCCGAGGAGTACGGCAGCCACGACAAGACGTTCGAGATCGAGGCGGCCGGCGTCGTGCGAGTGGTCGACCGCTCCGGCTCGACCGTGCTCGAGCACGACGTCGAGGCGGGCGACATCTGGCGCGGATGCCAGACCAAGGACGCCCCGGTCGCGAACTGGGTCCGGCTCGCGGTCGAGCGGGCGCGGGCGACCGGCGCGCCCGCGGTGTTCTGGCTCGACGCGACCCGGGCGCACGACGCCGAGATCCTGGCGAAGGTCGAGCGGTACCTCGCGGAGCACGACACCGAGGGCCTGCAGATCGAGATCCTGCCGGTCGCCGAGGCGACCCGGTTCACGCTCGCGCGGGCCAAGCGCGGCGAGGACACGATCTCGGTGACCGGCAACGTC
>DATHJG010000401.1:0-2806 GCA_035489875.1 Solirubrobacteraceae bacterium
GTGACCGCGACCACCTCCGACGAGAACGACCCCCGAGCGTGACCAAACAACCTCCGCACGAGGAGAGAAGCCATGGCATCACTGACCGTGCACCTGCGGCGTCCCGCCGACCACGGGCGCCTGCCCTTCCATCCGGAGTGCCCGATCTGCTGCAGCGAGCGACTCGCCGGACCGCTGCCGTCCGACGTGGTCGTCGGCCGCCGAACCCAGGCGCTGCTCGCCGCCGGAGTGCTCGCGCTGTCCACGGCGAGCCCCGCGGCGGCGCTCGCGGTGGAGCCCGACCAGGAACACGAGGGCGCGGCAACGCCTGATCAAGCGGCCGCCCAGGCTCCCTCGAGCGCTCCGGTGTACGACCCAGGCGGGGACTCGACCGACGTGCCGTTCGGCGCGGCGGCGGCTCCGGCGCCCGACGCTCTATCAGTGCCCGAGTCCGCCGGCGACGACGCCGGCCCGACCGAGCAGGAGGCGGCGACCAACGACGACGCGCCGGTGGCCGACTCCGGCGACGGAACCGGCCCGCAAGCTCCGGTCCTGCAACCCGCCCCATCCCCGCAGGACGTCGTCACACCGGCGCCCGCGACGGAACCGGAGCCTCCGCCGGTGACCGCACTCGTGCCCGAAACGCCGGCGGCCGAGCCCCCGGCGACGCCGCCCTCGGCATCGGACGCGGAGCCCACGCGCCCGCGCGAGGAGGAGCCCGCGCGGGCGAAGCCGGCGCCGGACGACTCGACGCCGTCGATATCCGCCCCGGCCGCCACCGCGCCGGCCGCCGGCACTCCCGACACGAGCGCGCCGTCCACCGTGCCGGTTGGCCAGGCACAGCGCTCGTCCGAGACCGGGAGCCGCGGCCAGGCAGCTCAGCCCGGCGACCGCGTTCACGTCGTCGCCCCCGGAGAGTCGCTCTGGTCGATCGCCGGCGATCTCCTCGGCGACGGCGCGTCCGTCGCCCGCACCGCACGTGAGGTCAACCGGCTGTGGGAGCTCAACAGCAGCCGTATCGCCACCGGCGACCCGAACCTGCTCATGGTCGGCACGACGCTCGTGCTCCGATGAGCGGTGCACCGGCGGAAGGGCTCGAGCGCCGCCACGTCCATCCTGCACCCGTCGTGGACGGGCGGCCGGCGCCGAACGGCGCGGCAGGGAGGCTGCGTCGGCAGTTCCAGCGATTCCTGGTATCCGAACGGGAGCGCGAGGAAGCCGAGCTCGAGCGGCGGATCCGTGCCCAACCCGCCGTTACGCGACCGAACACGATCGCGGTGATCAGCCCGAAGGGTGGCGTGGGGAAGACGACCAGTACGTTCATCGCCGGCAATCTGCTCGCCGGCCACCTCAACCTGCGGGCGATCGCCGTCGACGCCAACCCCGACTTCGGCACCCTCGCACGGCTCGCTCCCGACGGTCGACGCTCGGAGCGCTCGCTCGCCGATCTGCTCGCGAACGCGGACCGGCTCAGGACCGCCGCCGAGCTCACCCCGTATGTCTCGCGCCTGCCAACCGGTCTGCACGTGCTCGGCGCGCCCCGCGACGCCGAGCTGACCGCGAGCCTCGGGCCCGAGCGCTACGGCGAGCTCGTGGCTTTCCTCGGCACGTTCTACGAGGTCGTGCTGCTCGACCTCGGCACCGGCGTGGCCGATCCGCTCGCTCGCTTCGCGATCGACCGCGCCGACCAGGTCGTGCTCGTGACCACGCCCGAATGGGTCACCTCGACCGTGGTGCTCGAGGCGCTCTCCTACGTGCAGCACTCGCACACCACGGTCGCGATCAACAAGTCGCAGCTCGGCTCAGCCGTCGTCGACGCGATCGAGGATCGCTTCCGCGCCGAGCATCTCCACCGCGCCGTGACGATCCCGTTCGACGAACGGCTGGCCACGATGCGCGACTGCGGCACGTACGCCCTCGAGGCGCTCGGGCGGCGCACCCGCCTCGCCGTCAAGCGGCTCGGGCTCGCCGTCGCCGATCAGCTCGTCTGACGGCCGCCGTGCGACCTGCGGCGCCTGGTCCGAGCCGGCGCGCCCGGGTCGAGGTGCGTAGCATCGGCGCCATGCCGCGCGGAGGACTGGAACCGACCGAGGAACTGCTCGACTACCTGCACCGCCATGGCGCTCGGACCGACGACGTGCTCGAGCGCGTGCGGGCCGAGACCGCGGTGATGCCCTCCGCCCAGATGCAGGTCAGCGCGGACCAGGGAGCGTTGATCGAGCTGCTCGTGCGGCTGATCGGCGCGAAGGACGCGCTCGAGGTCGGCACGTTCACGGGGTACAGCGCGATCTGCATCGCGCGCGGGCTCGCCGAAGGCGGGCGGTTGACGTGCCTCGAGCTCGACGAGGAGCGGGCCGCGATCGCCCGGCGCAATCTCGAGGCAGCGGGCGTGGCCGACCGGGTCGAGATCCTCGTCGGGCCCGCCGGCGAGTCGCTGGAGGCCATGGCGGCTGCGCCGGCGTTCGACTTCGCGTTCATCGACGCCGACAAGGCCGGCTATCCCGAGTACTACGAGCTCGTGCTCGCGCGGATGCGGCCCGGCGGCCTCGTGCTGCTGGACAACATGCTCCAGGGTGGGCGGGTCGTCGCGCCGGAGACCGAGAACGCGCAGATCATCGACGACCTCAATCGCCGCATCCACGACGACGAGCGCGTCGACATGGCGATGACCATCAGTGCCGACGGGCTGACGTTCGTCCGCGTGCGCTGAGCCGACCTGCTGCTAGATGCCGGGCCCCTCGAGCGGCGCGATGGAAAGCATCGCGTCGACGCACAGGCCAAGGTCCATGGGGTCGTGCGACGCCGGCACGCACGCGTCGGGCCGCAG
>DATHJG010000402.1:0-2506 GCA_035489875.1 Solirubrobacteraceae bacterium
GTTCGGCATGGGCGTATCCGGATTCATGATGCGGTCTCCTGCGTCGGGACGGGCGCGTACGCCTCGTCGATGTGATAGCTCGCCCACCAGCCGGCCTCCGGGCCGCCGGTCGAGTGCGGCGCGTCGTAGCGCACCTCGTACTCGTAAGACCGATCCGGGAACTGCCGGACCTTGCCCTCGCCGTCGAGCATGGGCCCGATGACGGTCGCCCACCCCCACGACGGCTGCGCCTGGCGCTGCTCCTCGCTGTAGTAGCGGTTCCACAGACAGCCGCGGTGATGGACCCGCGCGCCCGCCGGGTACGGGTGCCGACCGTGGATGTCAGCGGGCACGCGGCGTCATCCCGGTGTCCAGCTCGGCGCGCACGAGCATCAGCGACCGCCCGAGCAGATTCTGCCCGACGAGCGGCTCCGTCCAGCTAGTCCCGATCGGTTCGCCTGCCCCACGGGCCGCCCACACCCGCTCGCCAGGCACCTCGACCGGCAGCGTCCCCGTCCTCCACGTCGCGCCCCAGGTCGTGTCGTTCCACGCGTTGCCCTCCACCAGCACACGCTGGCCCGTCGCGAGCAGCTTCGTCGACAGCGGCGAGCCCGGCCGGAACTTGGCGCGCAGCACCGCGACCATCGTCGCGACGCGCACCTGGTCCCAATTCTCGCGCAGCTCGATCTTGCGACCGCCCTCACCGTTCGGGCTGCCGCGCCGCTTGGCCTGCCCCGGGGTGTCGGCCTCCATGATCCAGACCTTGTCGTCGGGGTCGGTGGTCTTGGACGCCTGGAACGCGTGCTCCGCGCTCGCGTAACGCATCCCCTGACGATCGGTCACCGGCCGGCGGTAGAAGTTCGACAGGAACTCGAACTCACCCCTGAACTCCAGGATCGGTGACTCGACCTCCAACGCCATCTGGTCGCTCACAGCTGCCCTCCCACTCGCGGTTGCCGCGCGCGACTATAGCTACCGATGGTCGCCACCGTCAAGCAGCGGCGGGCTCGCCCGGCGGTAGCTCCGCGTACTGCTCAGCGCCCAAGTCGACCGTCAGTCGTCCATCCTCACGGCGCGACACGCGCATCTCGATCGCCTCGATCATCTCGCGCTGCACGTCCTCCGGAACGCCGCGCTCGTCCATCACGTCGATCAACGCGTCAGCCATCGAGACGGCGTCCATCTGAAACTTGAGTGTGCCCAGGTTCTTGGGCAGCCACCCCAGTTCCTGCACCAGGTTCTTCCAACGCTCCAGCGCGTCACTCTTGGCCTTGAGCGCAGCCAGCACGACCTGCGGCTGCTTCTGCGCCGACGGGTCGCAGGCGAGCAGCTCAAACCGCTCGATCAACCGAGCGTGCTTCTCGACCAGATCATGCGCCATCAGCAGCTGCTCAGCGATCCCCGGACGCACACGCGCCCCGGCGCTGCGGTACGCAGCCACGATCCGCTCGACCGTCGGGACGCTGAGCTTCTCCCGTGCCGCGATGGCCGGCATCTGAAGCCCGTCCAGCCAGTCGAGCCACACCGCCCGGTCGCGAGCTACACGCTCCTCGCCGGGGGGTAGCTCATCCTCGAAGGCGACGGGCGCCGTGGCGAGATCGGCGCGCTCCTGCGCCGTCATCTGCTCCAGCGGCTTGCGGGCAGAACTGCGCCTACGTCTCCGCACACCTCGGGCCGCCGCCATGAACGGCAGCCTATCCGAGCAACGCGAGCACGACGCGAATCGTCGCCTCGGCCGCCAGACCAAGCAGGATCGCCGTGGCGATCAGGCCCAGCACGATCAGCACACCGAGCGTGCCGTTGACCACGCGGACCGGCATCAGCGTGCCTCCGCCGCGGCGTGACCAGGGTCAGTCAACCGCCACACGATCACCTTGCCGCCGTCACCGGGGACCTTGTCGAACTCGACCAGGCCACGCTCCAGCAGGAACTTCAAGCGCCGCATGACGGCCTTGCGCGCCATGCGCCGCGGCTCGGGCGGGAGATCGGCGTGCAGCTCCCGCGTCACCGCAGAGCTGGACATCCACTGGCCGTGCGCGAGCGTGTCGAGCACGTCGTGGACTGCGGTCGCGAAGTCTCGCGTCGCCAGCGGGACGACGTGCCCGTCCTCGCGGAGCCGCAGCTGGAGCAAACGCACCGCCGTGTCGACCGACACGCCGAGCGTCTCAGACAGCAACTCGATCGCCGTGGTGCGCTCGACGTGCAGTCGCTGCGCAGCGATCACCTCATGCTCGTTTCGATCCAACGTCACGGTGCTCACGGGATGCCCTCCTACGGACGATTAGTTATCAGCGACCAACGGTAGCGGCCAGGGGGCGCGCCGTCAAGCGCCGTGACGCCTAAGGAACCGCTCATAGCGCGACTCAACGGCCTCCAGGGACAGCCTGCCCTCGGCGTGCTCCCGAACCAGGTTGCGGCGCACCATCTCCTGGACCGGCTCCACACGGCGCCGCGGATGATGAATGCTGCGCTCCGCCGTGATCGTGACGGTCAGCCTCCACCGTCGCGGCCAGATCCACTGCCGACG
>DATHJG010000403.1:0-2895 GCA_035489875.1 Solirubrobacteraceae bacterium
GTGATGCCGACCTTGTCGAACATGAACGCCCCCATCGCCACGCCGAACAGGCCGTAGATGCCGATCTGCATCGCGTTGTAGGCGATCAGCGCGACGAACGCGGCGCCGACGGCCTGCACCTTGCCGAGACCGCGCGCGACGTACGCGTAGAACGCGCCCGCGTTCGTCACATGCCGGCTCATCGCCGCGTACCCGACCGCGAACAGCGCGAGCACGATCCCGAGCGGGATGAACATGAACGGGACGCCCCTGTTCCCGGTCACCAGGTACGTCGCGGCCTGGCCGCCGGCGACCGCCGTGAGCGGCGCCGACGCGGCGACGATGAAGAACACGAGGTCCGGCACGCCGAGCGCGCGCCGATGGAGCTTGCCCGACTCGCCTTGCGAGGCCTGCGCGGCCGCCGCTGGATCGATGACCGACACGACTACCTCCTCCGGTTAACCGACAGTGCCCTCCAGGATCTGCAGCGTCTTGAGGTCCGAGTAGAAGTCGAGCGCGTAGTCGCCGCCCTCGCGCCCGATGCCCGAGATGCCCATCCCGCCGAACGGGGCGGTGAGGTCGCGGACGAGGAACGTGTTGACCCACACGGTCCCGCCGCGGATCGCCCGCCCGACGCGGTCGGCGCGACCCATCGAGCCGGTGTAGACGAGCCCGGCGAGGCCGTACGCGGTCGAGTTCGCCAGCGCGATCGCCTCCTCCTCGGAGCCGAACGTCTGCAGCGTGAGCACCGGCCCGAACACCTCGCGCTGGACGATCTCGGCGTCGTTGGACGACGGGACGACCAGCGTCGGCTCGAAGAACAGCCCGTCGAGCCGGCGGCCGCCGCGCGCGATCTGCTGCCCGTCGGCGCGCGCTCGCTCCACGAACCCCTCGACGCGCGCGACGTGGTCGGGATGGATCATCGGCGAGATCGTCGTCGCGTCGTCGCGCGGGTCGCCGAGCACGTGCTCGCCGACGGCCGCGTCGAAGCGGGCGAGGAACGCGTCGCGGACCGGCTCCTCGACCAGCAGCCGCGTCCCCGACAAGCACACCTGGCCAGCGTCGTCGTACTGCCCGGCGGCCTTGCGGGCGGCGGCGTCGAGGTCGGCGTCGGCGAACACGACGAACGGGTTCTTGCCGCCGAGCTCGGCGGTGAACGGGACGAGGTTCGCCGCGGCGGCGCCCGCGATCAGCCGTCCGGTCTCCGGCGAGCCGGTGAACGAGACGCGGCGCAGCAGCGGGTGCGCGACGAGCGCCGCGCCCGCCTCCTCGCCGATCCCCTGGATCACGTTGAACACGCCCGGCGGCAGGCCGGCCTCGTCCGCCAGGTCGGCGAGCAGCGAGCAGGAGAGCGGCGACCACTCCGCGGGCTTCAAGACCACGGTGCAGCCCGCCGCGAGCGCCGGCGCGGTCTTCCAGGTCGAGAGCATGAACGGCGCGTTCCACGGCGTGATCACCGCGGCCGGGCCGGCGGGCATCCGCTGCACGCGGTTCCAGGTGCCGTTCGAGCGCCAGTCGCGCTCCTCGTACGCGAGCGCCAGGTCGGCGTACGCGCGGTAGTTGCGCGCGCCGCGACCGATCACCCGCGCGCGCAGCGAGCGCAGCAGCATCGCCATGTCGGCGCACTCGACGGCCGCGAGCCGCTCGACGTTGGCGTCGATCAGGTCCGCGAGCCGGTGCAGGTACGGCGCGCGTCCGGCCGGCCCGAGCGCCGCCCAGGCCGGGAACGCGTCGTGCGCGGCGCGGACGGCGGCGTCGACCTCCTCCACGCCCGCGCGAGCCACCTCGGCGAGCCGCGAGCCGTCGATCGGCGAGCGGTCCTCGAAGCGCGCGGACGAGGCGACGCGCTCGCCGGCGATGTAGTGGTCGGGCGAGACCGCGACGCCGGCGACGTCGACGCGATCGGCCGCCGCCGTCATCCGGTCGCCCCGGCCGGCGCGCTCATCCGATCTCCTTGACCGTCACGAGGTCGTCGACCGTGTAGCCGAACGTGAAGCGGTAGCCGCGGTCGATCCGCACGGGCGCGAGCACGTCGTGCTCCTCGAACGGCGCGCCGTGCAGCGTGAGCGTCGCCGGGCCGGCCATCACCGCCGAGCCGGCACGATCGCGGCTGACCGCGCGCACCAGCTCGTGCACCTGCGGGTCGTCGTGGCGGCCCGCCGCCAGGCGCGGGAAGTGGCGCACGTTGACGATCGGCGGCGCGTTGTGGCGCGGCCCGTCCTCGGAGACCTCCTCGAGCGTCACGGTCATCTCGGCGATCGCCCGCCCGCGCGCCGAGCACGTCGCGCCGTGCCGTCCGCCCGGCTTCAAGCCGGGATCAGCCGCCACGTCGAGCCCGAACGTCCGCGTCATCCAGATCGACCCGAGCTTCTTCGGGAAGCCCTGGATCCAGCCGCGCGCGAGCGCGAAGTCCTGGTCGACCCAGATGAACGGGCAGGTCGTGACCTCCTCGCCGTCGAGCAGCGCGTTCACGACGATGAAGAACTCGCGGTAGTGCGAGCGGATCGGGTCGATCAGCTCGTCGCCGGTATCCGAGCACGACTGCCAGTCGGCGAACACGGCGGCGCACCGGCCGGTGTCGGGGTGCGGCTCCAGCCCGGGCGGGAGCAGCGCGCGCACGGCGTCGGGCTCGGCCCAGTAGTCGACGACGAGGAAGTCCCCGACGTAGTGCCACGGCGGCGGCGGCACGAGGCTCGCCCTGCCGGTCGCGGTGCGCGGGAGCGAGTAGCCCTGCAACGTCATGCCAGCATCTCCAAGCTGTCGCGCTCGGACTCGACGGCGGCGTCGTCGAACCGGAAGTACGAGCGCGGCGGGAGCGATCCCCAGGTGTTGGAGGAGAAGCGGTCGTCGGGCCAGCGGCGCGGCTCGTGATCCGCTTCGAGCTGCTCCATGTCGCAGTACAACTCGACGAAGCAC
>DATHJG010000404.1:0-5709 GCA_035489875.1 Solirubrobacteraceae bacterium
CAGACGCTCTAGCCGCGCTGCCGGGCGAGCTCGACGAAGTAGTCCAGCGCCGCCGGGTTGGCGAGCGAGTCGCGGCTCGCCGCCTGCTCGGGCGCCGCGCCCATCAGGATCCGCTTGACCGGCACCTCGAGCACCTTCCCGGACAGCGTGCGCGGCACCTCGGCGATCGCCCGGATCTCGCTCGGCACGTGCCGCGGCGAGCAGTCCTCGCGGACCCGGCGCCGGATCTCGGCCACGAGCGCGTCGTCCAGGTCCACGCCATCGCGCAGCACGACGAACAGCGGCATCCAGCTGTCCTCCCCCTCCCGCGGGACGTCGACGACGAGCGCGTCGACCACGTCGGGCACGGCGAGCACCGCGCGGTAGATCTCGCTCGTCCCCATCCGCACGCCGCCGCGGTTGATCGTGGAGTCCGAGCGCCCGTAGATCACCGCGGTCCCGCGCTCGGTGATCCGGATCCAGTCGCCGTGGCGCCAGACGCCGGGGTAGTGGTCGAAGTACGCCTCGCGCAGGCGGGAGCCGTCGGCGTCGTCCCAGAACCGCAGCGGCATCGACGGCATCGGCTGCGTGAGCACCAGCTCGCCGACCTCCTCGATCACCGCGTTGCCCTGCTCGTCGAACGCGTGCAGGTCGGCGCCGAGCGCGCGCGCCTGCAGCTCGCCGAGGTACACCGGCAGCACCGGGGAGCCGCCGACGAACGCGGTGCACACATCGGTCCCGCCGGAGGTGGAGAACAGCCAGGTGTCCGCGCCGACGTGCTCGTACACCCACGCGAAGCCCTCGGGCGCCAGCGGCGAGCCGGTCGAGCCGACCGCGCGCAGCGCGCTGAGGTCGCGGCCGGCGGCGGGCTCGATCCCCGCCTTCATGCACGCCGCGATGTAGCTCGCGCTCGTGCCGAAGCACGTCATCCCCGACTGCTCGGCGAGGTCCCACAGCCGCCCCAGGTCGGGCGTGCCCGGGTTGCCGTCGTAGAGCACGATCGCGGCGTCGGTGAGCAGCACGGAGACGAGGAAGTTCCACATCATCCAGCCGGTCGTGGTGAACCAGAACACGCGGTCGCCCTCGTGCGCGTCCAGGTGCAGGTACATCATCTTCAGGTGCTCGAGCAGGATCCCGCCCTGCCCCTGCACGATCGCCTTCGGCAGCCCGGTCGTGCCGGACGAGAAGAGCACCCACAGCGGGTGGTCGAACGGGACGGGCTCGAACGCCAGCGGCGCGTCGCCGAGGAACCCCTCCTCCCAGCCGGAGCCGGCCAGGTTGCCGAGCCGCACGACCGGCGCGCCGATCTCCTCCGCGATCGCGTCGACCGCCGCGCGGCGGTCGAAGTCGCGGCCGCCGTAGCGGTAGCCGTCGACCGCGAGCAGCACCTTCGGCTCGATCTGGCCGAAGCGGTCGCAGACGCTGCGCGCGCCGAACTCGGGCGCGGCGGAGGACCAGACGGCGCCGAGCGACGCGACCGCGAGGAACGCCGCGATCGTCTCGGGCACGTTCGGCAGGTAGGCGGCGACGACGTCGCCCGGCCCGACGCCACGCGCCGCCAGGCCCGCGCGGATGCCGGCCGTCTGCTCGCGCAGCTCGCGCCAGGTCCACTCCGCCTGCCCGCGCAGCTCCGACGCGTGCACGATCGCGACGCGGTCGTCCGGCTTCCCCCGGAAGATCCGCTCCGCGTAGTTCAGGCGCGCGCCCGGGAACCAGACCGCTCCGGGCATCGACGCGTCCGCGAGCACCCGGTCGTAGCTCCCGCCCACGTCGAAGCGCTCCCAGATCGCGGCCCAGAAGCCCTCGAGGTCATCGACCGACCAGCGCCACAGCGCGGCGTAGTCCTCCGCCCCGCGCTCGGCCATGAACCGGGCCATGTGCGAACGCTCGCGCAACTGCGCCGGCGGCTCCCACAGCAGCGTGCCCTCGTCCATCATGCCGGGGGGACGGCGTTGCGCTTGTGCGGCAGCGGCCGCTGCCGGCCGGCGGAGCGGGCGAAGCGGCGCACGAGCTCGTCGCGCAGGTCCTCGGGCTGCACGACGGCGTCGATCACGAGCTCGGACGCGAGGTGCAGGAGGTCGACGCCCTCGGCGTACTCCGCCATCAGCTCGGCGCGCCTGGCGGCGCGGGCGTCCTCGTCCTCGATCGCCGCGAGCTGGTTGTAGAACACGGCGTTGACCGCCGCGCTCGGCCCCATCACCGCGATCTGGGCGCTCGGGAGCGCGATGCAGGCATCGGGCTCGAACGCCGGCCCGGCCATTGCGTACAGCCCGGCGCCGTACGCCTTGCGCACGATCACCGACAGCTTCGGCACGGTCGCCTCCGACACCGCCGAGATCATCTTCGCGCCGTGCCGGATGATGCCCTGGCGCTCGACCGCGGTGCCGATCATGAAGCCCGGCACGTCGGCCAGGAACAGCAGCGGGATGCCGAACGCGTTGCAAGTCCAGATGAAGCGCGCGGCCTTGTCCGCGGAGTCGACGAACAGCACGCCGCCCTTGAACTTCGGCTGGTTGGCGACGATCCCGACGGCGCGCCCGTCGAGCCGCGCGTACCCGACGATCAGCTCCCTCGCCCAGCGCTTGTGGACCTCCAGGAACGAGCCGTCGTCGACCAGCGCGTCGAGCAGCTCGCGCATGTCCCACGGCTTGTTCTCGTCGGCGGGGATGAGCTCGCGGATCGGCTTGGCGTCCGCGCTGGGGGGCGCGGGCGGCGCCGGCGGCGGGGCATCCTCCCAGTGCGACGGGAAGTAGGCGAGGTAGCGCTTGGCGAGCTCGATCCCCTCCGCGTCGGTCTTGACGAGGAAGTGCCCGCAGCCGGACACGCCGGTGTGCATCTTCGCGCCGCCCATCTCCTCGAGCGAGACGTGCTCGCCGATCACCATCTCCGCCATGCGGGGCGAGCCGAGGTACATCGACGCGTTGCCGTCGCGCATGATCACAACGTCGCAGAATGCGGGGATATAGGCGCCACCAGCCGCGCTCGGGCCGAGCAGCACGCAGACCTGCGGGACCGTGCCCGAAAGCTGGACCTCGTTGAAGAAGATCCGCCCGGCGTGGCGGCGGCCGGGGAACATCTGGACCTGCTCGGTGATGCGCGCGCCCGCCGAGTCGACGAGGTAGACGATCGGCACGCGGTGCGCGAGCGCGGCCTCCTGGACGCGCAGGATCTTCTCGACGGTCTTGGGTCCCCAGGAGCCGGCCTTGACGGTCGGGTCGTTCGCCATCAGCGCCACGGTGCGGCCGCCGATCGTCCCCATGCCGGTCACGACGCCGTCGGCGCCGAGCCCGTCGGCCTCCCAGTTCGCGAGCAGCGCATCCTCGGTGAACGAGCCGGCGTCGAGCAGCATCGCGACCCGCTCGCGCACCGGCAGCTTGCCCTGCTCGACCGCCTTCTGGCGGTGCCGCTCGGGGCCGCCGGCGAAGGCGCGTGCGAACGCATCCTGTGCGTCGGTCATGCGCTGCAACCTAGCGGGACGGCGGCTCGTCGTTGCGCACCCGCACGATGACGTCGCCGCCGCGCCCGTCGCCGGCATGGGCTTCCTCCGCCTCCTCGGTCCGCGACGCGAGCGGGCGCTCGACCGAGTAGCCGTCGGGCTCGGGCGGGAGCGGGCGGCGCGGGCGCAGGCCGGCCACCAGGACCACGCCGCCGAGGAGGAGCAGGATCAGCGGCCACCAGAAGAGCGTGTCGTCGGCGCCCGCGCTCGCGGCGGCGACGAAGCCGACCAGGTGCGCGACGCCCAGCCACGCCGCGCCCGGGACGCGGTCGACGGCGCCGTACGCGATCAGCCCGCAGCCGGCTCCCAGCACCACGAGCTCCCAGAAGCCGGGCAGGAAGCCCTCGCCGTTCGCGCCGCCCAGGTCCGTGAACGCGCCGAACAGCGCCCCGAACGACGCGACGAGCACGATCGACAGCGTGGCGAGCCCGCCGGTGATGACCATCAGCTCGGCATGGCGCGGGCTGCCGCCGCGCAGCACGAGCGAGGCCAGCGCGAACACGAGCGCGAGGACGAGCAGGAGCCAGCGGAAGACCGCCTGCGACTCGGCGCCGAAGATCCAGTTCGCGGCGGCCAGGATGGCCACGCCGGCCGCGATGCCGGCGACCATCCCGCTGATCGCCGAGTTGCGTCGCACCGCCGGGTAGAGCGCGGCGGCGCACAGCAGCAGCGACGTCCACACCAGCGCGCCGGCGGGGAGGTCGCTGCCGAAGTTTGCGCCGAGCAGGTTCGCCAGCTCGAGCAGCGCGCCCTCGAGCAGCAGCAGGCCGCAGACGAGCAGCACCGACTGGTACGCGGCCGGCTGCCCGCCCTCCGGGCGCGCCTGGAGCCCGAGGCCGAAGATCAGCGCGGCCGCGGCGGCGACGATCAGGACGTGGATCGTGTTGGGGAGCCTGTCGTCGAGCCGGACCTCCTCCAGCGCGATCCCGGCGGTGAACAGCACGGTGCCCGCCGCGATCAGCGGACCGCGGTGGGCGGGCGGGCGCAGCAGCTCGAGCAGGTCGTCGCGACGGGCCATGCGCCGTGGCACCTTAACGGTCATGAGCGAGCTCGTCCTGACCGAAGACCGCGGCGCCGTCCGCGACGTCGTCCTCAACCGCCCCGAGAAGCGCAACGCGTTCCACGGCGAGCTGGTGCTGGCCACCGGCGCCGCGCTGCGCGCCGCGGCCGACGACCCGGCCGTGCGCTGCGTCGTGCTGCGCGGCGCCGGCCCGATGTTCTCGTCGGGCATGGACCTCGGGGCGCTGGGTGCGCTCGCCGAGGCGCCCGGGAACCTGCGCGCGTTCCGCCGCGCGTGCCTCGACGCCTGGAACCTCGCCGAGGAGATGCCCAAGCCGGTGATCTGCGCGATCCAGGGCGCGTGCATCGGCGGCGCGCTGGAGCTGGCGCTGGCGTGCGACTTCCGCGTGCTGGCCGCCGACGCCGTCGTGGGGATGCCCGAGACCCGGATCGGCCTGATCCCGGACGTCGGCGGCTCCTCGCGGCTGCCGCAGGTCGTCGGGCTGGGGCGGGCCAAGGAGCTCGTCATGACCGGGAAGCTGATCGGCGCCGAGGAGGCGGAGCGGATCGGGCTCGCAACCCGCGTCGCGCCGGCGGAGGAGCTCGACGCCGCGGTGCAGCAGCTCGCCGACGAGCTGCTCGCGTGCGCGCCGCTGGCGGTCGCGCTCGCCAAGCGCGTGATGGACGCCTCCGCGCGCCCCGCGCTCGCCGCGACCCTGGAGCTGGAGGTCGTCTCCCAGGAGCGCTGCGCGGCGTCCGCCGACTTCGCCGAGGGCGCGCGAGCGTTCGCCGAGAAGCGCCAGCCGCAGTTCAGCGGGCGCTAGTGGGTCTTCTCGTGACGTTGCGCCCGAAAGACCGGTCGCCGGCGCCGCCAGGCAAGGACGCAGACCCGCAGGAATACCCCTGGTATTTCAAGGGTCGAGGACGCCGCCTGGCGGTGATCGGCGGCCGCCGATTTCGGGTGGAACGTTGCGAGAAGACCCACCAGACCGGCGCCAGTCGACGGGGCCGGCGGCGAGCAGGTGCGAGCCGAGCGGGCGGCCGAGGACCGCCTGTGCGGCGCGCGCCGCCTCGACGAGCTCGGGCAGGTCGATCCCCGTGTCGACGCCCATCTCGTGCAGCATCGAGACGACGTCCTCGGTCGCGACGTTGCCGGTCGCGCCCTTCGGGACCGGGCAGCCGCCGAGCTCGCCGAAGCTCGACTCGAACGAGCGCACGCCCGCCTCGTAGGCGGC
>DATHJG010000405.1:0-5086 GCA_035489875.1 Solirubrobacteraceae bacterium
ATCCGGGCGCGGCGGTTCCGGGCCGTGTTCGTGTGCGGCCTCCAGGACGGGGAGTTCCCGCGCCGGCCGGTGCCCGAGCCGTTCCTCTCCGACGAGGACCGGCGCGGGCTCGCGGTGGCGGCCGGGCTCCGGCTCCCGCTCCACGAGGACGTGCTCGACCGGGAGCGGTCGCTGTTCTACGCCGCCGTCTCGCGCCCGGAGGACGTGCTGTTCATCTCGTGGCGCTCGTCCGACGAGGACGGCGATCCGCTCGCGCCGTCGGCGTTCCTCGACGACGTGCTCGCGCTGTTCACCGACGACCTCTGGGAGGAGCGCGGCACGCGGCTGCTCGCCGACGTCACCTGGCGTCCCCGGGACGCGCCGACGCCGCACGAGCTGCGCCGCGCGTACGCCGCGGCGGCGACCGAGCCCGACCCGGCGCCGCTCGGCGCGCCCGCGACCGGCGCCGTGCGCGACCTCCTCGCCGCCCGCGACACCGAGCCGGCGCGGGGGCTGGAGGCGTTCGCCGCCTGCGGCGTGCGCTGGCTGATCGAGCAGTTGCTGCGTCCGGGGCGGACCGAGCCGGACCCCGAGCCGATGCAGCGCGGCTCGATCGCCCACGCGGTGCTCGAGCGCACGCTTGTGCTGCTGCGCGAGCGGACGGGATCGGCGCGGATCGCGCCGGAGCGGCTCGACGCGGCGCTGGGCGCGCTCGGCGACGCGCTGCGCGAGCGCGCCCCGGCGGCGGGCGCGGGCGGATCTCCGCGTGAGCGCGCGCTGCTGCGGGGCCTCGAAGCGGACCTCGAGCGGTACCTGCGCACCGAGGCCGAGTCCGGCGCCGGGTACGAGCCGACCGTGCTCGAATGGTCGTTCGGGGGCGCCGACGACGCCCACGGGCCGGTGTCCGTGGGCGAGGGCGTGCTCGTGACCGGCCGGGTCGACCGCGTCGACGTCGGTCCGGACGGCGCCGCGGTCGTGCGCGACTACAAGGGCCGCGTCGTGGTCGGCGGCGTCAAGTGGGCCGACGAGCTGCAGCTCCAGGTGGCGCTGTACCTGCTCGCCGTGCGCGAGCTGCTCGGATTCGAGCCGGTCGCCGGGCTCTACCAGCCGCTCGTCGGCCGCCGCCTGGGCGCCCGCGGGCTCGTCCGCGACGACGTCCCCGGCCGCTACACGCGCACCGACCTGGTCGACGCCGACGGCTTCGCGGCCGCGTTGGAGCAGGCGCGGGAGCTGGCCGAGCGCACGGCGGACGACCTGCACGCCGGCCGCCTGCGGCCCTGCCCGGAGCGCTGCTCGAGCCGCGGCTGCCGCTACCCGGCGATCTGCCGCGCGGGCGAGCCGCGCGCGGAGGCGCCGGCATGAGGAGCACACCTGAGCAGCGGGCCGCGATCGGCGACCGGGGGCGGTCGTCGCTGCTCGCCGCCGGCGCCGGGTCCGGCAAGACCGCGGTCATGGTCGAGCGGTTCGCCGAGGCCGTCCTGCACGACGGCGTGGCCGCCGGCGCGATCCTGACGCTGACCTTCACCGAGAAGGCGGCCGCCGAGCTCCGCGAGCGGATCCGGCGGCGGTTCGTCGAGCTCGGCGAGCCGGAGCACGCGCGCGCCGTGGACGCGGCGTGGATCGGCACGATCCACGGGTTCTGCGCCCGCGTGCTGCGCAGCCAGCCGCTGGCGGCGGGCCTCGACCCGCGCTTCACCGTGCTCGACGAGGCGGCCGCCCGCCGGCTCGCGGCAGCGGCGTTCGAGACCGCGCTGGAGACGTGGACGGCCGCGCATGGCGCGCCGGCGGTCGACCTCGCCGCCGCCTACGGGCGCGAGCTGGAGCCGATGATCGCCCGCGCGCACTCGGTGCTGCGCAGCCGCGGCGCCACGCATCCACGGCTCCCGCTCCCGCCCGCGGCACCGGCGCCCGACGCGGCGCCGCTCGCGGCGGCTGCCGCCGCGGCGGCCGCCGCGCTGCGCATCGCGGGCAACGGAGCGCGCGTCACCGCGGCGCTCGAGGCGCTCGAGGCGTGCGAGCGGCTGACCTCGGCGGCCGAGCCGCCGCTCCCGGGCGCGCTCGACGCCGCCAAGCTCCCCTCCGGCGCGAAAGCGCTCGAGCACGACGACTGCGCGGCCTACCGCGACGCGTGGGCGGCCTACCGGGCGGCGTGCGCCGACCACCACGCCCGGCCCGTGCTCGTCCTGCTCGACCGCCTCCTGGACGCGTTCGGCACCGCGTATGCGGACGGCAAGACGGAGCGCGCCGCCGTGGACTTCGACGACCTCGAGCTGCGGGTGCGCGACCTGCTCGCCGGCGACCCGGGCCTCCGCACCCGCTGGGCCGAGCGTTTCGCGCTCATCATGGTCGACGAGTTCCAGGACACGAACCGGCTGCAGCTCGACGTGATCGAGGCGCTCGAGCGCGGGAACCTGTTCGCCGTCGGGGACGAGTCGCAGTCGATCTACGGCTTCCGGCACGCCGACGTCGGCATCTTCCGCGCCCGCCGGGCGGCGCTCGACGCCGATCGCGTGCGAAGCCTGACGGTCAACTTCAGGTCGAGACCTGAGATCCTCGACGTCGTCAACGCCGCGTTCGCGCCCGTGCTCGGCGAGGGCTTCACGCCGCTCGTGGCCGGGCGGGGCCCGGACGAGCTGCGCCTGTTCGCGCCCGACCCGC
The DNA here is from genome assembly GCA_035489875.1 of Solirubrobacteraceae bacterium. Taxonomy (GTDB): domain Bacteria; phylum Actinomycetota; class Thermoleophilia; order Solirubrobacterales; family Solirubrobacteraceae; genus DASQMT01. The sequence goes on from DATHJG010000405.1 coordinate 2,638, forward strand.
CGGAGGAGCCGCGCGTCGAGCTGCTCGTCTGCGAGACGGCGGGGTGGGAGGAGCGGGAGGTCGAGCTCGGCCTCGCCGCGCTCGCCACGCAGCCCTGGCGGCGCGCCGAGGCGCGCGCGGTTGCGGCCCGGCTGCGGGCGGAGATCGACGCCGGGCGGCCGCAGCGCGACGTCGTCGTGCTCGTCCGCGCGACGAGCTCGCTGCGGCTCTACGAGCAGGCGCTCGAGGAGCAGGGGCTGAGCACCTACGTCGTCGGCGGCCGCGGCTACTGGGGCCAGGAGCAGGTCCGCGACGGCATCGCGTATCTCGCGCTGCTGGCGAACCCGCACGACGAGGCGTCGCTCTATGCCGTGCTCTCCTCGCCGTTCTGCGGCGTGAGCACCGACGCCCTCGTCCTCCTCGCGGAGGCCGGCCGCCGCGAGGGAAGCGGGCCCTGGGCCGCGCTGCGGGGCGCGGCAGCGGCGTGGTCCTCGTCCGCGCTCGCCGCCTCGTCCACCTCCGCGACAGCCGGCTCGCCGCCCCTCGCCGTCGACGACCCACCAAGCCACGCGTGGCTCGCCGACCTTCCGCCGGAGGAGGCGGGGCGGCTCGTCGCGTTCGCCCGCTTCGTGGCCCGCGAGCGGCTGCGGGCCGAGCGGTTGCCGGTCGAGGTGCTGCTCGAGCGCGCGATCGCCGCGACCGGGTACGACCTCGCGATCCTCGCGCGCTCCGGTGGTGAGCGGCGGCTCGCGAACCTGCGCAAGCTCATGCGGCTCGCGCGCGAGTACGAGCGCGCCGAGGGACGCGACCTGCGCGGTTTCCTGGCCTACGCCGTCGGCCAGGACCTCGCCGAGGCGCGCGAGGGCGAGGCCGCACTCGAGTCCGAGGGGCTCGACGCCGTCCGCCTCATGACGATCCACCGCGCCAAGGGGCTCGAGTTCCCCGTGGTCTGCGTCGCCGACCTCGGCCGCACCGGCGCGACCGGCCGCGACCGGCTGCTGGTCGGCGACGACGGCGCCGTCGGGATCAAGCTCGCGACGCTCGAAGGCGGCGACCCGGTCCCGGCGCTCGGCTACGACCGGATCGCGGACGGGCTCACCGCCGACGAGGCTGCCGAGGAGCGGCGGCTGCTCTACGTCGCCGCCACCCGGGCCGAGGAGCGGCTGATCCTCTCCGGCGGCGTCGACAGCGCGAAGTGGCCGGCGCCGCGCCCGGGGTCGCCGCCGCTCGACTGGCTCGCGCCCGCGCTGATCGGCGGCGCACCCCCGTTCCCGGCCGACGCGACCGTCACCTGCGGCGACGGCGCGGTCGCCGTCCGCCTCGTCTCCGCCGCGACCCTCCCCCCGGGGGCCGCGGCGCCCGCGCCGCGCGATCGCACCGCGGCGCCCGGCACCGCGCTGCCCGCCGAGCCGAAGGTGATCCCGGCATGGGCGCGCCCCCAGCCCGCCCAGCGCCGGCTCTCGTATTCCTCGCTCCAGGACTACGCCCGCTGCTCGTACCGCTTCTACTTGACCCGCGTGCTCGGCTTGCCCCCGGTCGCCCCGCCCGACGTCGCGCCCGAGGAGCCCGCGGTCGCGGAGGGGGAGCACATCCCGCTCGAGGGACGCATCCGCGGCTCGCTCGTCCACCTGATCCTCGAGCGGCTCGACTTCGCTCGCCCCGCCCCGCCGCCGCCCGCGGACGTCGTCGCGCTCGGCGCCGCCCACGGGCTGGAGCTCGAGCCCGCGCAGGTCGAGGACATCCGCGCCCAGGTCGCCGCGTTCGCGGCGTCGCCGCTCTGCGCGCGGCTCGCGGCCGCCCGCGGGGTCCGGCGCGAGGCCGGCTTCGCGTTCGCGCTGGAGCCCGACGGCGGCGGCCCGCTGCTGACCGGGTTCGTCGACGTGCTGGCGGGGGAGCCCGACGGCACCGTCCTCGTCGTCGACTACAAGACCGACCGGCTCGACGAGGGCGAGCAGCCCGAGGCGCTGATCGAGCGTGCCTACGCCACCCAGCGGATGGTCTACGCGCTCGCCGCGCTCGACGACGGCGCCGAGCGCGTCGAGGTCGCCTACGCGCTGCTCGAGCGCCCCGGCGAGCCCGTCGCCGCGACGTTCACCCAGGCCGACGCGCCCGCGCTCGCCGGCGCGCTGCTCGACCTCGCGGCCGGCGTGCTCGCCGAACGCTGGCCGGTCGCCGGGCGGCCGCATCGCGAGTTGTGCGGCGAGTGCCCCGGCCGCGCGACGCTCTGCTCCTGGCCGGAGGCGATGACCCTCCGGCCGGCCGCGGAGGCCTACGAGTCGGCCGGCACCTTGGCCGGCAGCGGCGGGCCGTCGTAGCCCTTGGGCAGATTCGGGGAGCGGCGCACGTCGATCGCCGCGTTCAGCTCCGCGCCGAAGAGCAGCACGAGGTTGGTCAGCCACAGCCACACGAGCAGGATCACGGCGGCGGCGAAGGCGCCGTACGTGGCCGAGTACGACGAGAAGTTCGAGAC
>DATHJG010000406.1:0-2430 GCA_035489875.1 Solirubrobacteraceae bacterium
GGGCCGGCGCCGAGCGCCTCGATGACGGCGTGCACGTCGTCCGCCTGGACCGTGGGCGAATGGTCGACCCGGCCGTCTTTGCGGGTGCTGCGGCCGAGGCCGCGCGGGTCATAAGTGACCACGGTGCGGTCGGGGAAATGCGACGCCAACGTGGCGAAGCCGCCGGCGTCCATCGGCTGACCGATCATGAACAGCGGAGGGCGTCCGTCCGCGGTGGGCAGCGGGCCATGGACGTCATAGGCGATGTCGACCTCGGCGGTTTCAAGCACGTGCATCACTCGTCGGCACTCCCGCCCAGGCCCAGGCAATCCTCGAACAGGGCACGCTGCTCAAGCGGCTCCCCACCTTCATCGCCTCCGACCGCGCCGGTGCCACGGCGACACGAGCTGAGGAGCTTGCACTTCGTGCGACGGAGTGGCGAAGGAGTCGAACCTTCCCAGCGTGGGGCTGCCACGCCTCACCGGTTTTGAAGACCGGCTGGGGCACCGGCCCCCGCCACTCCACGGTCCTCAGCGTACGGCGATCGCGCCCGCCGGGCCGCCGACGAGGCGGCCGACGACCGGGCCCGGGAGCTGCTCCGCGACGCCCGGCGGCACCGCCGCGAGCAGGCCGCCGGACGTCGTGGCATCGCAGACGAGCCGCCGGCGCCACGCGGGGACGCCCGCATCCCAGCGCGTGAAGCCGTCGGCGTAGGCGCGATTGCGGCGGCTGCCGCCCGAGACCGCCGCGTCGTCGGCGAGCAGCGCCTCGACGCCGGGGATCGCCGGGACCGCCGCCGCGTCGACCTCGGCGGCGAGGCCGCTGGCCAGCGCGAGCGAGTGCAGGTGGCCGAGCAGGCCGAATCCGGTCACGTCGGTGAGCGCGTGCGCGCCGGCCGCGCGCGCGGCGCGCGCGGCCGCGGCGTTGAGCTCGACCATGACCTCCACGGCGGCCGCGAGCAGCTCCGGCCCGGCCGCGCCCCGCTTCCCCGCCGTCGCGATCGCCCCGACGCCGAGCGGTTTGGTCAGCACGAGCGCGTCTCCCGGCCGGCCGCCGGCGTTGGTCAGGATCGTGGCGGGATCGACGACCCCCGTGACCGCAAGCCCGAACTTCGGCTCGGGATCGTCGATCGAGTGGCCGCCGACCACCGCCGCGCCGGCCAGCGTGCAGACGTCGAGCCCGCCGCGCAGGATCGCGCCGAGGACGCCGGCGCCGAGCCGCTCGAGCGGGAACGCCACGAGGTTCAGCGCGGTCACCGGCCGCCCGCCCATCGCGTAGACGTCCGACAGCGCATTCGCGGCGGCGATCCGGCCGAAGTCGTACGGGTCGTCGACGATCGGCGTGAAGAAGTCGACCGTCTGCACCAGCGCGACGTCGTCGGACAGCCGGTAGACGCCCGCGTCGTCCGCGGTCGCCGAGCCGACGAGCAGGTTCGGGTCGTGCGGCACCGGCAGCTCCCGCACGATCGGGAGCAGCTCGCCCGGCCCGAGCTTGCAGCCGCAGCCGGCGCCGTGGGACAGCGACGTGAGCGGGACCCTCGCGTCGAGGCTCATGCGCGCGCCGCGACGACCGCCGCGGCGGCCGCGTCGAGCTCGTCGTCCGCCAGCGTGCGCGGATCGAGCAGCACGCGCCCGCGCTCGATCCTGCCGACGACCGCGGGGTCGCCCGCGCGCAGCGCGGCGGCCAGCGCGTCGGCGCCCGCGGGGCCCGGGTCGAGCGCGACCGCCGGCCCCGGCAGCTCGAGCAGCGGCAGCGCGCCACCGCCGGCGCGGGCGACCGCGTCGATGACAACACCGCCCGTCGCCGCCGCGAGCCGCTCGGCGCGCGCCCGCAGGTCGTGCGCGTCCGCGGTGAGCATCGCCAGCACCGGCAGCTCGCGCCGCGCCAGCTCCGGGTCGCGGTGGAGCGCGAGCGTCGCCTCCAGCGCGGCGAGCGAGAGCTTGTCGATCCGCACCGCGCGCGCGAGCGGATGGCGCCGGCACGCGGCGATCGCCGCCTCGGTGCCGACCAGCACCCCGGCCTGCGGCCCGCCGAGCAGCTTGTCGCCCGAGAACGCGACGACCGCGGCGCCGGCCCGCACCGAGCGGCGCACCGGCGGCTCGCCCGCCAGGACCCCGAGGTCCTCGGCGAGCACCCCGGAGCCGACGTCGTCGATGACGGGAACGCCGAGCCCGCAGAGCGCCTCGATCTCGACCTCCTCGACGAACCCGACGGCGCGGAAGTTCGACGGGTGCGCGCGCAGGATCGCGCCGGTCTCCGGCCCGATGGCCGATGCGTAGTCGGCAAGCCGCGTCCGGTTCGTCGTGCCGACCTCGACCAGCCGCGCGCCCGCCTGGGCGACCACCTCCGGCATCCGGAAGCCGCCGCCGATCTCGATCAGCTGACCACGGGAGACGACGACCTCGCGCCCCGGGCCGGCGACCGCCGACACCGCGAGCAGCACCGCCGCCG
>DATHJG010000407.1:0-2510 GCA_035489875.1 Solirubrobacteraceae bacterium
CTCCTCCGTGAGCCACGCGAGCTCGTGCGGCGCCGTGGCGACGTCGATCGTGCCGGTGTCCTCCCACCCGCAGTCGATGGCGTGCCGCGCGACCGCGTCCCGGATGCCGGCGAGGTTCTCGCGCCCGAGCCGCTCGAGCGTCGCCATCTCGTCCGGCCAGCGCGCGAGCCCGTTGCCGGTGCCGTGGGTGAGCGACGCCGCGCAGAACCCGCCGTTGCGCCCGGACGCGCCGAACGCGATCCGCTCGCCCTCCAGCAGCACGACCCGCTTGCCCTCCTCGGCCGCCAGCAGCGCGGTCCACAGGCCGGTCAGCCCGCCGCCGACCACGACGAGGTCGGCCTCGAGCGGGCGGTCGAGCGGCGGGCGGGGCGGCGGTGCGCCGTCGAGCCAGAACGGTCGCGGCGCGGCGTCGTCGATCACGACGGCTCCGCCATCGCGGGCTCGGTTGCGAGGCTCGGGATCGTGCGGCGCGCGCGGACGAGGACCGCGAGCGAGAGCAGGCAGAGCGCGCTGAGGAGCAGATACGGGACGGCGTCGCTCGTCGCGTCGGCGAGCCGGGCGCTGGCCGCCGAGCCGGCGGTCTGGCCGATCGACCAACCGAGGTTGCTGAGCGCGAACGCGAAGCCCTGCGCGATGCCGAGCGCCTCGGCGCCGTCGGACAGCAGCGCCATCGCGGGGGCCCACAGCATGCCGATCGACGGCGCGGCCAGCATGACGAGCGCGACGATCTGCCAGGTCCGGTCCGGCCACGGGAACAGCACCATCACCACGGCGCCGGCGCTCAAGCCCAGCAGGCAGGGGAACAGGCGACCGCGGCGGTCCGAGACGCGGCCGACGACCGGGCTCACGCCCGACTCCAGCGCCGCGGCGCCGAGCCACGCGGCGCCGATCAGCCCGGCCCCGGCGCCGAGGTCGTCCAGCCGCAGCGGCGCGAGGACGCCGATCGTGCCGAACAGCAGGCCGGGGACCGCGATCAGCCACATGCCGGCGGCGACGCGCCCGTCGCGCACGGCGGCGAGCAGCTCGCGCGGGCTCGACGTCCCCTCCGGCTCGGCCGGCGGCGTGCGCAGCGCCCAGCCGGCGAGCAGCACGCCGGCGACCGCGACGGCGGAGAACGTCGGAGCGATCCCGACCGCGTCGGCGAGCGTGCCGAGCGCGGGTCCGACCAGCGCGCCGGCGACGGCGGCGCCCATCGTCGTGCCGATCATCTCGCCCCGGCGGTCGCGCGGCGCGGCGCCCGCCACCCAGGCCATCGCGCCGGCCCACGACGCGGCGCCGCCGACGCCCTGGACGAAGCGTGCGACGTCCAGCAGAAGGATCGAGCCGGCGAACGCGAACGCCAGGCTCGAGACCACCATCAGCGCGAGGCCGAGCAGCACGGTGGCGCGCACGCCGACGCGCGCCGCGAGGTAGCCGCCGGGGATCGCGCCGACGAACGTGCCGGCGGCGTAGGCGGCGGCGAGGATGCCGGCGGCCGACTTCGACAGCCCGTACTCGTCCTCGAAGTGCGGCAGCAGGGGGGTGATCGCGGCGTAGAAGACCGTGTCGGCGAACACGATCGCGCAGGCGAGGAGGAGCAGGGGGCGCACGGACCCGGCATCGTAGGACCAATTGGTCCAGCGGGCGGCTGCGGCTTCAGACCACCACGTCGAGGTGGATCTCCGCCCGCACGTCGGGCTCCAGCGGGCGGTCGACGCGCACGACCAGCGTCCAGCGCAGCGCACCCCATTCCGTCTCCAGCGTCGGGAGCGCGGCGGGCGGCAGCCGGAGCGCGAAGCGCAGCGCGTGGCCGGGCGGGACCGGGCCGTCGTGCAGGCGGGCGGGCGTTGTGCGGGTGGCGACGTGCGCGAAGCCCAGCACGGTCTCGGTGAACTCCAGCCAGACGTCGACCGAGCGGGCGTCTCCGCCGGCGCCGGTGGCGACGGTCCCCGCCAGCCGCGCGCCGCGCCGCAGGCCCGCGAGCCGCGTGTCCATGTCGATCCGCAGGTTCACGGCAGCACGCGCAGGGCGGTCCAGCCGTCCAGCTCCTCGCGGTCCGCGTCCGCGCGGGCGAGCGCGACGCCCCAGAAGAACGCGAGGACCCTGCCGGCGTAGGAGTACGGCGCGTCGGGGGGCACGCGCAACGACAGCGCATCGCGCCCGGGCGCGAGCGCCGCCCGGTCGTGCACGACGTGGACCTGGCGCTCCGGCACCGCCTGCCCTGGCGGGCTCATCGAGTCGCTGCCCCCGTGGTGGACGACGAGTACGAGCCGCAGCTCGTATCCGTCCGGCGTCCCGTCCGCCTCCCACCGGACGCGCACCCGCTCGCCGCGGCGCACGGAGCTGCGCGCCAGCTCGACGCGCAGCCAGTCCGGCATCGGCGGCCAGGCACCGGCCACGGCCGCTCACCGCTTGCGGATCGGCGCGTAGTCGGCCATCAGCTTGCGCTGCGAGCCGTCCGACGCGAAGTGCACCACGACGATCCCGCCCGGCTCCACGCCGAGCACGACGCCCTCGCCGAACGCGGCGTG
>DATHJG010000408.1:0-2543 GCA_035489875.1 Solirubrobacteraceae bacterium
CGAACCTGCAAGCGATCCTGGACCGGCTCCACGGTTGCGAGGGGATCGCGGTCGTCGCCGTCGGCTCGGACAAGCCGGATGCCCACGCGCTCGCGCGGGCTCGTGCAGCCGCCGTGCCCGCGCGCGCGTTCCCGGTCGCCGAGCACGCCGGCGACCGCCGCGCTCGCGACCTCGCGATCGCCGATTGGCTGGCCGGCGCCGGCGTCGAGCTGGTCGCGCTCGCCGGCTACATGCAGCTGCTCGACCCCGCCTTCCTCGCCCGCTTCCCCCAGCGCGTGATCAACGTCCACCCGACGCTGCTCCCCGCCTTCCCCGGCATCGGGTCGGTCGAGCAGGCGCTCGCGTACGGCGTCAAGGTCTTCGGCGTCACCGTCCACTTCGTCGACGACGGCGTCGACACCGGCGCGGTCATCGCCCAGCGCGCGATCGAGCTGCCCGATGCGACCGAGCCGCAGGACGTCCGCACCGCCCTGCGCCCGCTGGAGCACGATCTCCTCACGGACGCCATCCGGCTCATCGCCCGCGGCGCCGTCCGCTTCGACCCCGACAACCCGCGGCGCGTCGTCGTGCAGCGCGGCTTGTAAGGTGCGGACGGATGACGCAGCCGGGTGATGTTCGCGTGCGTCGGGCGCTGCTGTCGGTGTCCGACAAGCGCGGGGTCGCGGACTTCGCGCGCGGCCTCGCCGAGCTCGGCGTCGAGCTGATCTCCACCGGCGGCACGGCGCGGGAGCTGGCCGAGGCGGACCTCGAGGTGCGTGCCATCGAGGACTTCACCGGCTTTCCGGAGATCATGGGCGGTCGCGTCAAGACGCTCCACCCGAAGCTCTACGCCGGCCTGCTCGCGCTACGCGACGACCCGGAGCACATGCTCGCGGCCGAGGAGCACGGCGTCGAGTTCGTCGATCTCGTGTGCGTGAACCTCTACCCGTTCGAGCGCACCGCCGCCCAGCGCGGCGCGACCGACCACGAGGTGATCGAGAACATCGACATCGGCGGGCCGACGATGATCCGCGCCGCGGCCAAGAACTTCGGCTTCACCGCGGTCGTCACGCGGCCCGAGATGTACGACGCGGTGCTGCAGGAGCTGACCGACGCCGGCGGGAAGCTCTCGCTCGGGACGCGCGAGTCGCTCGCCGCCGAGGCGTTCTCCTACACCGCGCGCTACGACACGGCGATCGCGCGCTGGTTCGCGGAGAAGCAGGAGGACTTCCCGCCGGTGATCATGTCGGCGTACGAGAAGGTCACCGACCTCGCCTACGGCGAGAACCCGCACCAGCGCGCGGCCTACTACTCGCAGGTCGGCGCGCGCATGCACGTGCTGTCGATGGTCAAGCAGGTCGCCGGCAAGGACCTCTCGTTCAACAACGTGCTCGACCTGAACTCCGGCCGGCTGCTGGTCGAGGAATTCAACATCCCCGCCTGCGCGATCATCAAGCACAACAACCCGTGCGGCGCGGCGATCGGCAGCTCCGCGCGCGAGGCCTACGAGCGCGCGTTCGCGTGCGACCCGCAATCGGCGTTCGGCGGCGTCGTCTGCCTCAACCGCGCGGTCGACGGCGAGCTTGCCGAGCTGATCGTCCACCAGTTCTGCGAGGTGCTGTTCGCGCCGCGCTTCACCGACGACGCGCTCGAGCTGCTCGAGTCGAAGCCGAACATGCGCATCCTCGAGGACAACGAGCGGCGCCGGTTCGACATCGCCGAGCGCGACCTCAAGCGGGTCATGGGCGGGCTGCTGGTGCAGGATCGCGACATCGACCTCGAGGACCGGACGGAGATGGAGGTCGTCACCGAGCGCAAGCCGACCGAGGCCGAGTGGGGCGAGATGCTGTTCGGCTGGAAGGTCTGCAAGCACGTGCGCTCCAACGCGATCGTCATCGCGCGCGACCTCGCCTCGGTCGGGATCGGCGCGGGCCAGATGAGCCGGGTGGACTCGGTCCGGCTGGCGATCGAGAAGGCGCGCGACGTCGGCTCCGACCTCCAGGGCACGGCGCTCGCCTCGGACGCGTTCTTCCCGTTCGCCGACGGTCCACAACTGGCCGTCGAGGCGGGCGTCACGTCGATCATCCAGCCGGGCGGGTCCAAGCGCGACCTCGAGGTCGTCGAGGCGGCCGACGACGCCGGGATCAGCATGGTGTTCACCCACCGCAGGCACTTCAAACACTGACACAGAACGCGTTCTCGTCGTCCCTGGCTTTGTCCTCGGGGGTGGCCCGTGCTGGCGCACTGTGCCACCCCCTGCGTCCTCGCCAGGAACGACGATCGACGCGTTCTGGGGTCAGTGTTACGCACTGACCGGCTCGCGCGCTTCGTAGCGCCAGAATCGAGGCAGAAGCGCCGACAGCACGATCGTGCCCGCGACGCAGATCGCGCCGCCGGCGGCGATCGAGAACGGCACGCTCGTGACCGAGGCCACGCTGCCGGAGCGGGCGGTGCCGAGCGTCGGGCCGATCGAGTAGGAGAGCTGCTCGATGCCCGCGAGCCGGCCGCGCATGTGGTCGGGGATCGTCTGGTTCCACAGCGTCTGGCGGAAGATGACCGACGAC
>DATHJG010000409.1:0-5127 GCA_035489875.1 Solirubrobacteraceae bacterium
CCACGCTGTACTCGTTGGCCGCCTTGAAGCCCGAGCCCTCGAAGCGCAGCACCGTGCGGCGCGGAGGGTCCAGCTCGGTCACCTCCAGCTCGAAGCTTAGGTGCTGGCCGCTCACCGTCAGCTCCTGCCGAATCCGCGAGCCGACGTGCAGCGGCCCGGGCTCCAGTGGCTCGTAGGCCTGCAGGCCACTCATCCACTTCGGCACCTTGTCGGCGTCGAGCAGCCACGGGAACACCTCCGCCGGCGGCTTGCCGATCGTCACCGTGCTCTCGCAGCGCACCGCTCAGCCGCCGGCAGGGTTGGGGCCGCGCCGGTGGCGCAGCGGGACGACCTCGGCGGGCGGGGGCGAGCCCTCGGCCTCGGCCAGGCGCTTCTCCAGCTCGGCCACGCGCGCGGAGAGCATCTTGACGGCGTCGGCGACGGGGTCGGGCAGGTGCGCCCAGTCGGCGTCGGGGCCCTCCGGCCGCACGCCCTCGACGCGCACGGGGTGGCCGGGCACGCCGACGACCGTGGAGTTCGGCGGCACGTCGTGGATCACGACCGAGTTCGCGCCGATCTTGGAGCCGTGGCCGATCGTGATCGGCCCGAGCAGCTTCGCGCCCGACCCGATCGTGACGTTGTCCTCCACCGTCGGGTGGCGCTTGCCGGTGGCGAAGCCGGTGCCGCCGAGCGTCACGCCCTGGTAGATCGTCACGTTGTCCCCCACCTCGGCGGTCTCGCCGATCACGACGCCGGTGCCGTGGTCGATGAACAGCCCGTCGCCGATCTGCGCGCGCGGGTGGATCTCGATGTTGGTCACCGAGCGGGAGAGCAGCGCCAGCAGCCGCGCCGGCCCCGCCATCCCGTGCTGGCACAGCGCGTGCGCGAGCCGGTGCGCGAGCAGCGCCTGCACGCCCGGCCAGGCGGCGAGGATCTGCAGCGATCCGACGCCGCGGGCGGCGGGATCGCGGTCGTGCGCGGCCGTGACGTCGCGCTTCAGCTCGCGGGTCACGCGGCGAAGGGTGGTGCTCAGCACGCGTGGAATGCTAGACCTCGGCGCAGTCGGGGCAGCCCGCGCGCCGCGACGCCTTCACACGCAGGAACTCGGCCGTGGCGAGATCGACCTGGAGGAACCCGTCGGCGATCGCCGGCGCGATGCCCGTGAGCAGCTTCATCGCCTCGAGCGCCTGCAGCGATCCGACGACCCCCGCGGCGGGGCCGAGCACCCCGGCGTCCGCGCAGCGCGGGGCGTCCTGGGGCGCGACCGGGAATGCGCAGCGGTAGCACGCCGTCCGCCCGGGCTTGATGCTCATCACGAGCCCGGCCATGCCGAGCACCCCCGCCTCGACCAGCGGCATACGCGCGGCGCAGCAGGCGGCGTTGACGGCGTAGCGGGTGGCGAAGGAGTCCGAGCAGTCGACCACGAGGTCCTGGCCCTCGAGCAGCGCCGGCGCGCTGCCGGCGTCGACGCGCATCCGGTACGGCTCGACCACGACGTCGGGGTTGAGTAAGCGGAGCTTGGCGGCCGCGCTCTCGACCTTCGCGATCCCGAGGTCGGGTGTGAAGTGCAGCAGCTGGCGGTGCAGGTTGGAGAGCTCGACGTCGTCGTCGTCGACGATCCCCATCCGCCCCACGCCCGCGCCGGCCAGGTAGAGCGCGACAGGCGAGCCGAGCGCGCCCGCGCCGATCACGAGCACGCTGGCCTCCGCCAGCGCGAGCTGCGCCGCGGCGCCCCACTCGGGCAGCACGAGCTGGCGCGAGTAGCGCTCGATCTCGGCGTCGGTCAGCTCGGCCCCGGCCGGCGGGTCGGGCTCGGGCACGGTCGTCGCGTCCTTCGCCGACGCCACCACCGACGCGAGGTCGCGGAAGAAGCTACGCCGGCTCCCACTCACGCGTGGACGATCCGGATCGTCGTGCCCTCGACCGTGACGGCGTGGCCGGCCTCGCGCGCCGAGCGCGGGACGTTCTCGAGCGCCTCCCCCGGCCGACACCGCACCTCCAGCGCCTCGCCCGAGCCCATCCGCTCCAGCTCGAGCTTGGTCCGCACCCACGTCATCGGGCAGGTGAGGGCGGTGATGTCGAGCGAGCGCATGGCGTCTACGGGGCGAGCGCGATCACGAGCTCGCGGATCGCGCCCGGATAACGGTACGTGAGCCCGCCGTGCGCGCCGTCGAACAGGTCGAGCGTGCACGCCGCGCCGGCCTTCCCCACCTCGCGCGCGAACGCGGTCGCGCCGAGGTCGAGGTAGTACTCGTCGCGCTTGCCGGCGTCGAGGTAGATGCGCTTCATCGACCGCAGCGCGTCGGCGTGCTCGGGCGCCATCCGCACCGGATCCCAGTCGAGCCACCGGCGCCAGACGTCGTCGACGATCCGCCCGGTCTCGACCTCGAACGGCAGCAGCGCCTTGCCGGGGGCGGAGGGATCCGGGGAGTAGCACGCGGCGTAGCCGTAGGCCTCCAGCGGCTCCGCGAACCGCCCGAAGTCGAAGTGCTCGGCGGCGGCGAGCTCCTCGAAGAAGCGCTCGTAGGACCCGTCGAACTCGTCGCGCAGCTTGCGCGCCGCGACGCGGAAGTCCGCGTAGCAGACCTCGAACAGCGCGTCGCCGCAATGCGACGCGAGCGCGCCGAAGACGTCGGGGCGCAGCATCGGCACGACCATCGCGCCGTACCCACCCGACGACTTGCCGGTCAGTCCGCGGTGATCGCGATGCGCGCGCGTCGGGTAGCGCTCGTCGACGAACGGGACGACCTCGTCGCACAGGTACGACATGTAGGGGCCGGTCGAGGACGAGTCGATGAACTGCGAGCCGCCGTAGCTGGTCCACGCGTCGACCATCACGACGACCGCGTCAGGGCAACCGCCGCCGGCGAACAGGCGGTCGAGACGCTCCAGGAACGTCGGCTCGTACGCGACCCGGTTCGCCCACATGTCGATCTGCCCGGTGTAGCCCTGGATCACGTAGACCGAGGGGAGCGGCTTGGGGTGGTCGCGCTCGACGCCGGGCGGGAGGTAGACCCACAGCGGCCGGTGCGCGGGGTCGTCGAGCGGGTTGCCGGCCAGCAGGTCGCTCTCCACCACGAGCTTGTCCAGCGTGCCGTGGAACGGGTGCTCCCAGGGGGCGCCGGGGGCGCCGTCGCGCTCGCGCAGGCTCACGCCCGCAGGGTAGCCGGCGACTCCGGCGCGAAGAACGGCGTCGACACGTAGCGCTCCCCGGAGTCCGGCAGCACGACCGCGATCCGCTGCGGCGCGGCATCGCGGGTCGCGATCTCCATCGCGGCCCAGAGCGCGGCGCCGGCCGAGATGCCGGCCAGCACGCCCTCGGTGCGCGCGACGAGGCGGGCGGTCTCGAGCGCGTCCTCGTCGTCGACCGGGACGATCTCGTCGACGAGGCTGCGGTCGAGCACGGGCGGGACGAAGCCCGCACCGATGCCCTGGATCTTGTGCGGGCCGGGGCGGCCGCCGGACAGGACCGGCGAGGCGGCCGGCTCGACCGCGACGATGCGGCAGCCGGGGTTGCGCTCCTTCAGGTAGCGGCCCGCGCCGGTGAGCGTCCCGCCCGTGCCGACGCCGCAGACGAGGCAGTCGACCTCCTCCCCCATCGTCTCCCAGAGCTCGGGGCCGGTGCCGCGGTAGTGGGCCTCGGGGTTGGCGGGGTTGGAGAACTGGTCGGGCAGCCAGACGTCGGCGTCGCGGGCGAGCGCCTGGGCGGCGGCGACCGCCTCGTTCATGCCCCCGAGCGACTCGGTGATGTGGAACTGGGCGCCGTAGAGCCGCAGCAGCCCCTCCCGTTCGCGGCTCATGCCCTGCGGGAGCGTGAGGATCAGGTCGTAGCCCTTGGCGGCGCAGACGAACGCGAGCGCGATCCCGGTGTTGCCGCTCGTCGCCTCGACGATCGTGGTCCGGCCGGGCTCGATCCGGCCCTCCCGCTCGGCGGCGTCGATCATCGCGACGCCGATGCGGTCCTTGACCGAGCCGCCGGGGTTGAGCATCTCGAGCTTGGCGAAGATCCGTCCGCGCGCGCCCTCCGGCAGGATGCGGGTGAGCTCCACCATCGGGGTGCGGCCGACGTGAGCGGCAATGTTGACCGGGATTGTGGACATTTCACATACAGCCTAGCCGGGGCCTAGGGTAACCGGCCGCCTGGCGGACCGGATCCGCCCGACGATCGCCTCCGCCGGTAGCGGACGTACGTCGTCACCGACCGCGAGCAGGAGCGCGTCGTCGGCTACTGGTGAAGGACATCCGGGCCTCGATCGGAGACGCGACGGCCTAGATGTGGTACATCGACGCGCCGGCTTCGCGGTTCTCGCGCTCGAGTACGTCCGCGACCGTCGTGGTCGCCAGGATCGCTCGCGCCGCCGCGGCGGCGTCGGCGAAGACGCCCTCCGAGCCGGCTCCCAGCCGGCCGTCGAGCAGCTCGACCAGCTCGAGGACCGTGATCTCCGAGGGCTCGCGGGCGAACGAGTAGCCGCCCTTGACGCCGCGCTGGGACTTGAGGATGCCCGCCCGCCGCAGGGCGGCGAACAGCTGCTCGAGGAACTGGACCGGGATGTCTCGCCGCTTGGCGAGCTCGCCGATCGGCACCGGGGCGGTGCCGCCGTAGCGGGCGAGCTCGGTGAGGGCGCGGACCGCGTAGGGGGACTTCGTCGTGATCGAGAGCATCACCCATCATCCTGCTACCATCACCGGCCGATGCGCCCGCTCTTCCGTTGGGGGCCGCCCCTTGCGCTGATGGGCGTGATCTTCTTTCTCGCGGCCCAGCCGGACCTCAGCTCCGGTCTCGGCGTGTGGGACACGATCGGGCGCAAGCTCGTCCACATGGCGTCGTACGGGCTTCTGTGGTGGCTCTGGTACCGCGCGCTGGGCCTGCGCAGCCCGGCCGCCGCGATCGCGATCACGCTCGCCTACGCCGTCGGCGACGAGTACCACCAGACGTTCGTGGAGGGGCGCCACGGCTCGCCGATCGACGTGATGATCGACGCCGCCGGCGTGGCGATCGCGGTTGCGCTGCACGCGCGGGAATAGACGCACCGCCGCGCACGTCGCAGTTGTTCGCGCCGCCTAGTGCACGACCCGCCGGAAAGCGTCGAGCTTCCCGCCGCCGCGGATCGCCCGTATCCGGGCGTGCCGACTTCTGAAACGGGCTCT
>DATHJG010000410.1:0-6191 GCA_035489875.1 Solirubrobacteraceae bacterium
CGGCGAGTACTACGGCATCCAGGGCACGACCTGGCGCGATCCGCCGATCCTCGCCGACCCGCACGAATCGGTCCTCCGGGGCGGTCGCGAGCTGGACGTCTACCGCGACGGCACGCGGACGCGGCTCTCGCCTGGCACACCCGCAAGGCGGTCTACTGGGTCTCCAACACGCTGACCCGCTCGCTCACCACCGACCAGATGCTCGGGATCGCCGCGTCGCTGCGATGGCTCGGGGGCTAGGACAGCGCGGGCAGGCCGTCGATGCTGACCGCGTTCTTGTCCGCCCGGTAGCGCGCGATCGCGTCCGGACCGCCGGTGCGCAGCTGCTTCTCCGCCCACGCGTCGGAGTGCGGCCGCTTGCCCTCGTAGCGCATCAGCGGGACGCCGTAGCCGCACGAGTCGGCGATCCGCTCCACCGAGACGACGACCACCGCGCGGCGGCTCGCGTCCACGGCCGGCTGCTCGAAGCCCGCGCGCTCGAGCAGCGCGTCGAAGCGCGGCTCGCCGGCCGTGACGATCTCGCCGCGACCGTGGAGCCGGAGGATCCGGGGCGGGCCGTCGAACGCGCAGAGCATCACGACGATGCGGCCGTTCTCGCGTAGGTGCGCGATCGTCTCCGCGCCGCTGCCGACCATGTCGAGGTACGCCACGGTGTGGTCGTCGAGCACGCGGAGCGTGCCGATCGGCCCCTTCGGCGAGACGTTGACGTGGCCGCCGGCGTCCAGCGGGGCGGTGCCGACGAAGAAGAGGGACTGGCGCGCGATCCACGCGCGCTGGTGGTCGTCGATGCGGTCATAGATCCGGGCCATGGTCCGTTCGAAGCTACCAGTAGGCTGCGCTCCGGCATGGCAGGGGCACGGAAGGCATGCAGCGTCGCAGCGGTCGCGGCCGCGCTGGTCGCCGGCTGCGGGGGCGACGACGCGCCGGCGCCGACCGCGAGCAAGCCGACGGCGATGGCGACGGCGACCGCCACGCCGACGCCGGCGCCGACCGAGGCCCCGCCGAACGCGCCCGCCGCCAAGGACGTGAAGCTCCGGGCCACCGACGGCGAGCCGGTGCGCGGGCGCTACACCGCCGCCGGGCGCGACGCGCCGGCCGTGCTCCTCCTGCACCAGAGCGACGGTGGCGTGAACCAGATGGACCCGCTCGTCCCCTACCTCCACGCCGCCGGCTACGCGACGCTCGCGTACCAGTCGCGCCCGTCGCCGATGGAGGCCGAGCGGCTGCCGGACGCGCTCGGCGCGCTGCGCTGGCTGCGCGACCGGCCCGACGTCGACCCGGAGCGACTCGCGCTCGTCGGCGCCAGCATCGGCGCATCGACGACCGTGCTCGCGATGGCGACGAAGGCGCGCACGACGGTCGACGCGGCCGTCGCCCTGTCGCCGGCCGACTCGTCCGACATCTGGGCGCTGCAGGACGACGACCGCTACCGCCCGCACGACGTCCTCTTCATCACCGACGACAGCGAGGCGGCCAGCGCCGAGGGGATGCTGGAGGGCGCCGTGCGCTCCGAGCTCGTGCGCTCACAGGGACCCGGGCACGGCATCGCGCTCGTCTCCGAGCAGGGCGTGCGCGACGCCCTGCTCGGGTGGCTGGACCACCGCGTGCGCTAGGGGTCCGTCCAAGAACAGTCGGTGCGGCCGGAACGGCCGTGGACCGAGCCGGGCGCCGCACGAATCCCGAAGGGAATACGGACGTATTTCCGAGGGTTCGGATGGCGATCCGGCGAAGTGTCCACGGTCGTCGTCCGGTCGTGCCGACTTCTTGGACGGGCCCCTAACGCCGCCCGCCGCTCACCGCTGCAGGTACTGGTCGCAGGCCGACGTCGAGGTGCTCTGCATGCCGGTCTGCAGCGCGTCGTGGCGCTCCTTCGGCGTCCCGTGATGCTGGGGGTTGAAGTAGTCGAAGTCGCCGACGGCCAGGGCGGCGTCGAGCGCTTCTTGCACGTCGGCGTCGGTCAGCTTCCCCTTCCCGTA
The DNA here is from genome assembly GCA_035489875.1 of Solirubrobacteraceae bacterium. Lineage (GTDB taxonomy): Bacteria > Actinomycetota > Thermoleophilia > Solirubrobacterales > Solirubrobacteraceae > DASQMT01. Next base: position 1,977 of record DATHJG010000410.1, read on the forward strand.
CTCCCATCGCGCCCAGGTGCCCGCCAGGCAGTCCGCGTTGAGCTCGGTCGGCAACGCCCGCGTGCGTCCGGCCAGCAGCCCGGCCTCCTCCTGCACGTTGTGCGCGTACTCGTGCGCCACCACGTACGCGACCGCGAAGTCGCCGGCCGCTTTCCCGTAGCCCGCCTTCTGGCCGGGCAGCCCTTCGAAGACGCCGTCGTAGAGCGCGCTGGCGAACGCCTGGCCCACGTAGATCGTGTCGTCGACCGGGCAGTAGAACGCGGCGTCGTCGCCCGCCGGCACGCCGCAGGCGGAGTCGACCTGGGCGCCCGGCACGACCCAGGAGTGGAGCACCGACGGCGCCGGGCGCCCAGCGGCGGCCTGCGTCTCGTGCCAGTAGTCGTCGACGCTGCCGAGCACGCCGTCGAGGAACGGCGTGATCGGTGCCGGCGCGGCCTGTGCCGAGGATGGGCCGCCGCCGAGCAGGAGCAGGACGACGAACAACGAGAGGGCGGCGCAGCTGCGCCGCACATGTGAACGGGGCATCGGGCGAACCTATGTGCGGTCCGCGGGGCCGGACAGTGGCGAACCTGAGAGATCCGGCGCCCCGCTGCCGTACGTTCCGCGACGCGCGAGGGCGCGGATCGCGGTCGCGTCGCTACGCGGCGGTGGGGCGGGGAGCGCGCGCTTCCCTGGTCTCGGCGTGCCGGTAGAACGGCACGGGCTCGGGCTCCAGCGGCGTGTTCTCCAGGATCAGGTCGGCCGCTTTCTCCGCCGTCATCATCACCGGCGCGTAGATGTTGCCGTTCGTGACGTAGGGGAACACGGAGGCGTCGACCAGGCGCAGCCCGTCGACGCCGCGCACGCGCATGCTGAGCGGGTCGACGACGCTCATGCCGTCGACGCCCATCTTCGCCGTGCACGACGGGTGGAGCGCGGTCTCGGCGTCCTTCGACACCCACGCGAGGATCTGCTCCTCGGTCTCGACCTCCTTGCCGGGAGAGATCTCGCCGCCGCTGAACGGCGCGAACGCCGGCGCATCGAGGATGGCGCGCGTCACGCGGATCGCCTCGACCCACTCGCGCCGGTCCTGCTCGGTCGACATGTAGTTGAAGCGCAGCGCCGGCTTGCGCCGCGGGTCGGCGCTGACGATCTTGCACGTCCCGCGCGCGTCCGAGTACATCGGGCCGACGTGGACCTGGTAGCCGTGCCCGCCGCCGCCCTCGGGCAGCGTGCCGTCGTAGCGGACCGCGATCGGGAGGAAGTGGTACATGAGGTTCGGGTACGCGACGTCGTCGTTGGAGCGGACGAAGCCGCCCGCCTCGAAGTGGTTCGTCGCCCCCGGGCCGGTCTTGCGCAGCAGCCACTCGAGCCCCACCTTGGGGCGAGCCTTCATCGCGAAGTACGGCGCCATCGTCACCGGCTGCGTGGCGGTGTGCTGGATGTAGACCTCGAGGTGGTCCTGCAGGTTCTCCCCCACCCCGGGCAGGTCGGCCACGACGTCGATGCCGAGCGCCTGCAGCTCGGCCGCGGCGCCGACGCCAGAGAGCTGGAGCAGCTGCGGCGAGTTGATCGCGCCGCCGCACAGGATCACCTCGCCGGCGCGGACGGTCTCCGACCCGCGCCGGCCCGCGCGCGTGTACTCGACGCCGACTGCGCGACCGCCCTCGGTCACGATCCGCGACACGAACGCGCGCGTCCGCACGTCGAGGTTCGGGCGCCCCATCACCGGGTGCAGGTACGCGCGCGCGGCCGAGAGCCGCCGGCCGTCGTGCACGTTGCGGTCGAACTTGGCGAAGCCCTCCTGGCGGTAGCCGTTCACGTCCTCGGTGAGCGGGTGGCCGGCCTCCTGCACGGCGGCGAAGAACGCGTCGAACAGCGGGCCGCGGGCGGGGCCGCGCTCGAGCACGAGCGGGCCGTCATGGCCGCGGAACGGGTCGTCCGCCGCCGCCGCGAGGCAGTTCTCCATCCGCTTGAAGTACGGCAGGCAGTGGGCGTGGTCCCACGTCTCCATCCCCGGGTCCGACGCCCAGCGCTCGTAGTCCAGCGGGTTGCCGCGCTGGAAGATCATCCCGTTGATCGAGCTGGACCCGCCGAGCACCTTGCCGCGCGCGTGGAAGATGCGGCGGCCGTTCATGTGCGGCTCCGGCTCCGACTCGTACTTCCAGTCGTAGAACCGGCTGCCGATCGGGAATGCGAGCGCGGCCGGCATGTGGATGAAGACGTCCCAGAGGGGGTCGTTGCGCCCCGCCTCGAGCACCAGGACCCGATGCGCCGGATCGGCCGAGAGCCGGTTCGCCAGGGCGCTGCCGGCGGACCCTCCACCGACGACGACGAAATCGTATTGGGAGGTAGTCACGGTGCTGATATATCACAGCGCGAGACCCGTGCCAACCGACCGCGTCAGCGCTCCAGGCGGTCGACGGCCTGTTCCGGTTCGCGCAGTCGATCGGCAGCGCAAGCTGACGGCCCCGGCTACGTCGCGAACGTCTCGCGCAGCGACCTGACCTGCGTCGCCGCGAGGCTGCGCCGCGGATCGCGGAAGTCCAGGTTGCCCAGGAGCCGCTTCCACGCGGCGAGGTCGTCATGGCCGGAGCTCGACTGCAGCCAGGCCCACAGCGCCTCGTCGTCGTCCGACGTCATGACCGCCTGGCGCACCCAGAGCTCGAGCTCGTCGCGCGCGCGGACCACCCCGGGCGCCTCCGAGCGCGGAAGCAGCGGGGCCGGGTAGTGCTCGGCCGCCTCGCGCACCGCGCCGCGGTCGAGCAGGCCGCGGACCCGCGCGACGTCCGACTCGACGTCGATCGCCAACCGGTACGGCTCGGTCTCGATGCACCCGCCGAGGAGCTTGCGCAGCCGGTGCATCTCCACCCGGACCGAGCTGGGGTGACCGGCGTCGCCGTAGAGGTCGGCGGCGAGCTCGTCGCTCGTCATCCCCTCCGGGTGCGCGCAGAGCAGCGCGAGGATCTCTCCGTGCCGGCGACCGACCGTGACCGGCCGCTCGTCGAGCTCGACGTGCGCGCGATCGCGGCCGAGGAGCCCCAGCCTGAGCAGCGACCGGTGGCGCGCCCTCACGCCCTCGCCGGGCGCGTGGATCAGGAACGCGTCCTCGTGGCCGAGCGGCTCGGCGAAGGCCCGCGCGCCCGAGGCGAGCAGCAGCTCGCCTCCACCGGCCGGCACGGCGAGCCGGTCGCCGCCCAGCCAGTCGTCGGGCTGCGCGGAGAGGACCCGCCCGGTCGGCGTCACCAGCGCGCAGCGGCCCGCGGCGTCGACGTGGTCGCGGTAGTGGGCGCGCAGGCGCGCGTCGCGATCGTGCATCGCGATCCGCAGGTCCGACTCCACCGCGTGCGCCGTCATGAGCGCGATCGCAAGGCTGTGGGGGTGCTGCGTGCGCATCAGCCCGGTGATGTCGATCACGCCGAGCAGCTCGCCGCTGTCGGGATCGTGGACCGGCGCGGCCGAGCAGGTCCAGCGCTGCACGACCTCGTTGAAGTGCTCCGCCGCGAAGACCTGGACCGCGTGGTCGGCCGCGAGCGCCGTGCCGATCGCGTTCGTCCCCGCGCCGCCCTCGCTCCACAGCGCGCCCTCGGTGAAGTTCATCGAGTCCGCGGCGTCCAGCCGGACCCGCGCGTTGCCGGAGATCCAGAGCAGCAGCCCCGCGGCGTCCGACACCACGATCAGGTGCGCAGTCTCGTCGGCGACCGGGGCGAGGCACTCGCGGATCAGCGGCACCGCCGCCCGGAGCGGATGGACCTCCCAGCGCGCCTCGGTCTCGTCCTCGTCGGCGAGGACGGGCGCGAGGCGCGCGCCGGACGGGTCGACGCCCGCGGCGCTGGAGCGCTGCCAGGAGTCCGCGATCGGACCGCGCACCGACGCGACCGCACCATTCGACACGTACTTCTCCCAGGCGAGCCGCAGCTCGCGTGCGTGCAACCGCGGCGAAGTCGCTGCGTCGATCGCTAGCCACGGGTTGGGCAAGGCTCTCCTCTCTGCCCGTTGGAGACCACGCTACTCCGCGCCCGGCCGCGCGACAACGGGGCGCGTCCGGGATGCAACGCGACTGTAACGGGGAGGGGTCTACAACTGCGTTCCAGGAGCGAGCCCACATAAAGAAGGAGCACCCTGTGAGCCGGGCAAGCATCACGAGGTCGCACGAGAAGATCCAGGAGCTGTCCTGGGATCCGACCTACGTGTCTCCCGTCGAGAAGTACGCGACGGACTACACATTCGAGAAGG
>DATHJG010000411.1:0-2705 GCA_035489875.1 Solirubrobacteraceae bacterium
CGGGAGAAGACGTGGGCATGGAGGAGCTCGGCGGCGCGCTCACCCATAACAAGATCTCCGGTGTCGCGCACTACCTTGCCAGCGACGAGGATGACGCGCTCGACTACGCCCGCACCCTCGTCGGCTTCCTCCCGGACAACAACCTGGCCGAGCCGCCCGTCTACGAGAGCGAGATCGAGCTCGAGATCACCGACGAGGACCGCAAGCTCAACACGATCATCCCGGACTCGCCGAACCAGCCGTACGACGTGAACGATGTCATCGCCAACATCGTCGACAACGACGACTTCCTCGAGGTGCAGCCCCTCTACGCCCCGAACATCGTCATCGGATTCGCCCGCCTCGAGGGGCGCAGCGTGGGCATCATCGCGAACCAGCCGCAGGCGATGGCCGGCACCCTCAATATCGAAGCCGGCGAAAAGGCGGCACGGTTCGTCCGCTTCTGCGACGCGTTCAGCATCCCGATTCTCACCCTCGTCGATGTGCCCGGCTACCTGCCGGGCACCGACCAGGAGTGGACGGGCGTCATCCGGCGCGGCGCGAAGCTGCTGTACGCGTACGCCGAGGCGACCGTGCCGCTCGTGACCGTCATCACCCGCAAGGCGTACGGCGGCGCCTACATCGTCATGGGCTCCAAGCAGCTCGGGGCGGACATCAACTTCGCGTGGCCGACCGCCGAGATCGCTGTGATGGGCGGGCAGGGAGCGGTCAACATCCTGTACCGCGGCGAGATCAAGAAGGCGGAGGAGGCCGGCGAGGACGTCGCGGCCGTGCGCACGCGGCTCGCGAACGAATACACCTACAACGTGGCGTCGCCGTTCCTGGCCGCCGAGCGGGGTGAGCTGGACGGCGTCATCGAACCGGCCGCGACGCGGGTCGCCGTCATCAAGGCGCTGCGGGCGCTGCGCACCAAGCGGGCCGAGTTGCCGCCCAAGAAGCACGGGAACATCCCGCTGTGAGCGCCCGCACTGGAGCGAGGAGCGAAGGCGCTTTCGTGCCTTCGCCGCGACGCCAGCGCCGACGTCCGTCCCGGGCGTCGGTTGAAAAGACACAGCGATGACGGAGTCATCTCGGCCTCACCCCGAGATCCGCATCCTCTTCGGCGACCCGGATGCGGAGGAGATCGCCGCGGTCACGGCCGTGCTCTCGGCCGCCCTCGAGGAACTCGGCGGGGAGCAGCGCCGACGCCAGTCCGCTGGGCCGTCGGCCTGGCAGCGCAGCCAGCGGAGCGTGCGGACGCCGCTCGTGCGTGGCGCCTGGCGGTCGCTGGGGCGCTAGACGCGGCCGAGACGGAATCCGTCGCGTCTGGTACGGATTCCGTCGATTTCGGCGTCGGCGGCGAGGGAAACGGCCCGTTGTCCCCCGGAATCCCGGGGTCTTCGTGTGAAACGACCGGGAATCCGGGTCCGATCCCCCGCGACCGTCCCCCGTTGTCCCCCGAAATGACGACTTACGGGTGCGCGCAAACCACGGCATCCTTATGACGTAACAGGTGCATCTTGTATGCATCGCCATTCATCGGCCGACTAGGGTAAGCGGGCCGATGCTGTGGGGGCGAGTCAGGGCGATATTCGGGTTGTCGCCCTGACTCGGAGTTTGACGGAGGGTCCGCGTTGTACGCGGGCCCTCCGGTCTTTAACCGGTGTGTCGACACCGGTGGTCGAGCCTGTCGAGACCCATGCTCCGGATCCGCGGGCCTACCTCGCGGGGGCGGGAGCGGTGACTGCGACGCGAGGTATCTCCAGCCAGAGTTCGACCTCGTCGTCCTCGAGGGGATCGTGCCCGAGCAGGCTCGCGCTCCCATCGTCGGTCGTGCGCAGTCCCACGACAGTGACCGCGACATCCGACCCCTCTGGCACGGTACGGGCGATGATCTTGTCGGCCGCCGTGCCGCGCAGCGCCTCGGCCAGCCGGCCGAGTACGCGGTCGAGTTCGGCGTCCTCGAGGTCGTCGATGCCTCCCTCGTCGAGAAGCGTCACGGACGTGCCGCGGCGGCGAGCGAGCATGACCTGTTCCCGCACCGCGTTGTTGAGCAGCTTGCGGCCCCGGATCTCGTCGCGGATCGCCCCCTCGAGGTGCAGGCACTCCGCGCGCTGCGCGGCGGAAAGGTCGCCGTGCGCCTGCTGGATGGTTCGCAGCATCGGCAGAGCCATCACGCTCGTCTGGCCGAGACGGAACTGCCGCTCGTTGAGGTGCGCCTCCTGCGCGGCATGCCAGTCGGTCGCCTCGCGCTCGGCGAGCGCGAAGCGGCCGGAGTCGCGCACCGCCTTCGAGAGCGCGTTGGTGATGATGTGCGAGATTCCGACCCAGGCCGCGCTGCCGATCACGCCGATCTCGCCCAGTGCGGCCGGCCCGCTCCAGAGCACGGTCTGCAGGACCAGGAACGCGATCCCGGACCACGCGAAGCCGGGGCGGCGGCTCGTCGCGGTGATCGTGAGCAGGGTGCCGACCGCGGCGACGTACCAGGTCGAATAGCTGAGCCCGCCCTCCTGGTGCGGATCCAGCTGTGAGGTGACCAGCAGCGGAAGGGCTGCCGAGACCGCGAACGAGAACGCTGCCAGCCAGATGGGCATGCGCCGCCGGCTGAGCAACAGGGCTGCCGCCGTCGCGATCGCGTACAACACCATGGCCGCGATGATCGGCGTGGTGTCGCGCGCGTGCCCGAGCTGGAACGAATAGACGCCGAGCACGATGTGATAGCTCGA
>DATHJG010000412.1:0-5054 GCA_035489875.1 Solirubrobacteraceae bacterium
GGCCGGTCAACGGGTTCCCGACGTCCGACCACCGGCTGGTCTGGGCGGACGTCGAGGGGCGGGGCCGCCGCTGAGCACGCCGGCGCGGGCGGTGATAGTCAGTGCGGGCATGTCGACTCCATGCCGTGCGCTGCTCGCCGCCCTCGCCGCGCTGTTCCTCCTCCCGACCAGCGGCGCGCTCGCCGACCGCGCGCCCACGAAGCAGGAGCGCGCGGGCATCGCGAAGAAGGTCGGCGTGCCCGCGCGGTGCCTGCGGATCCGCGTCTCGACCGTGAACACCCGCTGGGCGTCGACGCACGTCCGCAACGCCCGCCGGTCGTGCCGCCGCTGGGCCGCGGACGGGATCGCCGTCTTCCAGCGGACCAAGGCCGGCGGCTGGCGGTTCGTGACCGCGGGCAGCGCGTTCGACTGCCCGGTGCCGAAGGTCCCGCCGCGCGTCGTCGAGGACCTCCACATCCGCTGCTCCGACATGGGTGGCTAGCCGCGCGGGCGTAGAATCCCGCGCATGCCGACCCGCAACGTCCCGCTCGCCGACGCGGGCCCGCACGTCGAGGACGTCATGCTCCGCGGTCCGCGCACGGTCGCGCCCGAGACGACCGTCGCTGAGGCGCGTGAAGCGTTCGAGAACCCGCGCGTGCGGCTGCTGCTCGTCGCGCGCGGGGACACCTATCTCGGCGCGATCACCCGCGAGACGATCGGCGACGAGCTCGCCGGCCACGTCACGCTGGAGGCGCTCGCCACGACGGACGGCGCGCTCGTCGCCCCGGCGGACCCGGTCGATCGCGCGGTCGAGCTGCTCGAGGCGCAGCAGACCGACCGCCTGCCGGTGGTCGCCGACGACGGCACGCTCGTCGGCCTGGTGTGCTTCAACCGCCGCCACGGCCACTTCTGCATCGACGCCTGACCGCCGCGCAGTAGGGGTTCGAACCCCGCGCGGCGGGTCGCACGGCGCGCGTGAGAGGCTGTGCGGGCGATGCGCGTCCTGCGCCTGAACGACTTCCGCAATCTCTTCATCGGTCAGGCCGCCAGCACGGTCGGGGATCGCATCGTGTTCGTCGCGCTGGCGCTCTACGTCACCGACATCGGCTCGCCGAGCGACGTCGGGATCGTGCTCGCCGCCGCCACGCTGCCGCTCGTCGGGTTCCTGCTGATCGGCGGCGTGTGGGCGGACCGGCTGCCGCGCCACCGGGTGATGATCGTCACCGACCTGATCCGGTTCTCGCTGCATGCGGTGCTGGCGGCGCTGATCTTCACCGGCACCGTCGAGATCTGGCACATCGTCGCGATCGAGGCCCTGTTCGGCGCGGCCGAGGCGTTCTTCCGCCCGGCGTACACGGGGCTCGTCCCGCAGACGGTGCCGGAGGAGCTGATCCAGGACGCCAAGGCCGCCGGCAGCACGGTCGAGACCGTCGCCGAGTTCGCCGGGCCGGCGCTCGCCACCGCGCTGGTGCTCGGGCTCGGGGCGGGCTGGGCGTTCGCGATCGACGCGGCCACGTTCCTCGTCTCGGCCTTCTTCCTCACGCGCGTGCGCCCGCGCGAGCGCGGCGTCGCGCCCCCGCGCCAGTCGCTCGTGGCGGAGCTGCGCGAGGGCTACGCCGAGGTCCGCTCGCGCGCGTGGATCTGGGTGACCGTCGTGGCGTTCGCCGTCGCGCTGCTGCTGTCGTTCGGCCCGTGGACGACGCTCGGCCCGACGATCGCCGAGGAGGAGTACGGCAGCACCGGCGTGTTCGGGCTGCTCGCGGCGGCGATGGGGGCGGGGACGATGCTCGGCGCGGTGCTCGGCTTCCGCTGGCGCCCGCTGCACCCGATGCGCGCGGGGTTCCTGTGGACGCTGCCGTGGCCGGCGGTCACCGCGGCGTTCGCGCTCGGCGCCCCGCTGCTCCTGCTGGTCCCGCTGTTCGCGACCGCCGGCGTCGGCCTCGCGCTGTTCGGCATCTGGTGGGAGACAGCGCTGGCCGAGCGCGTGCCGCCGCACACGCTCTCGCGCGTCTCCGCATACGACTGGATGGGCTCGCTCGCGCTCCTGCCGATCGGCTTCCTGCTGGCTGGGCCGCTCGGCGAGGCGCTCGGCTCCACCGTGGTGCTCGGCGTCGGGAGCGCGCTGGCGACGCTCGTGATCGCCGGTGGGATGGCGGTCCGCGAGACGTGGACGCTGCGGCGGCTCGAGCCGGTCTGAGCCGGCTCAGCCGATGCCGGGCGCTCAGACCTACACCCACTATCTCCCGTGTGAGAGCCAGGCGGGGCGGCGCGACGCCGAGCGCGAGCGGGTCGGGCGCTTCCACCGCGCCGGCCTGGCGGTCACGACGTACTTCAACCCGATGATCTGCACCGCCGCGCCGCGCGCGCTGCGATTCGCGCGCTCGGGCTGGACCGGCTCGGCGCGCTGCTCGCCCGTCGTCTGGGGCGGCGACCCGAGCGTGGACTGGGGCTTCGACGGCCTCCGCTCGGCGGTGACGAACGGGCTCACGATGGGGCTGTCCGGGGTGAGCACCTGGGGCTCCGACATCGGCGGCTTCTTCGCGCTCTTCGAGAACCGGCTCACGTCCGAGCTGCTGACCCGCTGGATCCAGGTCGGGGCGGTCTCGGGCGTGATGCGGACCCAGGCCAACGGGATCCGCATTCCCGACAGTCCGCGCCCGCAGGTCTGGGACGCCGAGGTGGTCGGGCAGTGGCGCCGCTGGGCGAAGCTGCGCACGCAGCTCTATCCCTACCTGGCAGCGGCCGACCGCGCCTACCGGCGCAGCGGCCTGCCGATCATGCGCCACCTCGCGCTCGCCTACCCCGGCGACCGGCGCGCGATCGCACAGGACGACGAGTTCCTCTTCGGCCCGGATCTGCTGGCGGCGCCCGTGCTCGCGGAAGGCGCGGTGCGCCGGAAGCTCTACCTGCCGGCGGGCCGCTGGGTCGACCTGTGGCGCTCGGCCCGCTACCGGCAGCGCGACGGCGCCCTGACGCTCGGCCGCGCACGCGGCCGGCGCGGCCGGCGCGACGTGACCCTGCCCCGCGCCGCTCTCCGAGCTGCCGCTGCTCTCCCGTGCCGGGACCCTGCTGGCGCTGCTGCCGCCCGACGTCGACACGCTCGCGGCCTACGGCGACGACGCCGCGGCCGTCTCGCTGCGCGAGCGCCGCGACCGGCGCGTCCTGCTCGCCTTCCCGCGCGGTCGCTCGACCGCCCGGCTCGAAGACGGCGGTGCGCTGCGCTCCCGCGAGCTGCGACGCGGCCGGGAGCTCACGATCCGCTCCAAGCGCGCGCAGCGGTGGGCGATCGAGGTCTCGCTGGCGACGCTGCGCCATCCGTTCCGGGCCTACGCGCTCAGCGCCGCCGGCGGGCGATTCGGCCAGTGGAGCTTCGACCGCCGCACCCGCGTCCTGCGCGCGACGTTCACGGCGCGGAGCGGACGCCTGATCGCCCGCTCCTGCTGACCCCGAGCGTCAGACGCGCTCGAGCACGACGACCGGGATCTCGCGCTCCGTGCGCTTCTGGTAGCGGTCGTAGTCGGGCCAGTGCGACGTCATCTCGCGCCACATCGCCGGGCGCTCCTCGGGCGTCGCCGTGCGGGCGCTCGCGTGGAAGCGGTCCGCCAGCACGTGCACGTCGACGTCCGGGTTCTCCTGCAGGTTGACGTACCAGGAGGGCGCCGCGTCGGCGCCGCCGTGGGAGGCGACGACCAGGTAGTCGTCGCCGGAGCGCCCGTAGATGAGCGGCGTCGTGCGCGGCTCCCCCGAGCGGTGGCCGGTGGTGGTCAGGAGCAGCGTGCTGGAGCCGTTGCGCCAGTCGTGGCCGTACTCGCCATCGGTCTCGCGGTACTGCCGGATGTGCTCCGCGCCGTAGAGGTCGGATGCATCGCGTCGAGCCATACCTCGAGGTTACCCCAGGCGTCCGCGCGATGACCCTGGGTTTCTTTGGCCGGCCCATCGGCATATGGTCTGTCACCAACGTGACGGATGCCCGCTCGATCGCGCTCCTGGACGCGGACCCCGACCTCGGCCGCCTGCTGGACGGCGAGCGGCTGGAGGAGGCGCGGCGCCAGCTCATCGTGCGCCAGCACACGGTCGAGCCCGGCCCGTGGGACGGCGAGCGCCTGCGCGACGCCGGACCCGAGCACATCGGGCTGATCGTCCTCGACGGGGTGATGACCCGCGAGCTGGTGCTGGCCGACAACGTGTCGGCCGAGCTGCTCGGGCCGGGCGACGTCGTGCGGCCGTGGCAGGCGTACGGCCCCGAGCGGCTGGTGCCGTTCGGCGTCCGCTGGAACATGCTGCAGCCGGCGCGGCTCGCCGTCCTCGATCGCCGGTTCGCCGTCGCGCTCGCGCGCCATCCCGAGGTCAACGCGATGCTGATCGACCGCCTGGCCGACCGGGCGCAGCGGCTGTCGGTGATGCAGGCGATCTCGCAGCTCAACGGCGTCGACCGGCGGCTGCTCACGCTGTTCTGGCACCTGGCGGAGCGCTGGGGGCGCGTCACCCCGGACGGCGTCGCGGTGCTGATCTCCGTCCCGCACCGCGTGGTCGCGCAGCTCGTCGGGGCGCGGCGTCCGACCGTGTCGACCGCGCTGAGCCAGCTCGCCGCGCGCGGCGAGCTGGTCCGCCGGCCGGACGGCACGTGGCTGCTGACCGGGGCGCCGGTCGGCGTGCCGACCGAGGAGGCGGCGCGGATCGTGCGCCGCCGGCGCCGCCGGTTCGAGCGGACGCTCTCCGCGCCCGAGGCCGCGCCCGACCGCGACAACGGGCTGCCCGCCGCGCCGCGGAGCGTCGAGCTGCACGATGCGCTCACCGTGCTGCGCGAGGACAACGCCCGCTTCCGGGCGGAGTTCACGGCGCTGCGCGGAGAGGCCGCGGGGCTGATCGACCGGCTGGAGACGCAGCGCGAGCGGCACAAGCCGCAGGCCCCGCACCGCTGAGCCACACGAGGTCGCGGCGCGCGCCGACCGCTACTGGCGGCTCTGGTCGAGCCCGTCGGCCGGGAGCGCCTTGAGCCCCCGCCACGCGGCCAGCGCGATCGCGGCGTAGATGAGCACGACGCCCACCCAGCCCTCCGCGTAGCGGCTCGCCGT
>DATHJG010000413.1:0-3161 GCA_035489875.1 Solirubrobacteraceae bacterium
CACCCACGAGACGGTGCCCACACCAACGGTGACGATCAGCACGTCGACGAGGCTGGCGCCGTCGCGGCTCGCGTCGCGGTGATGGATGAGCATCACCAGACCGCCCACGATGGCTGGGTAGCAGGCCAGGTACAGCACATCCGCGATCGACGGAAATGGCAACTCGCCGCCGAAGAAGGACGGGTAGTTGTAGGCAAGCACGTCGCCGGCGATGAACAGCGCTTGTCCCGCGGCGACGAGGTACCAGGCGCGCCGCTTCCCGATACCCAAGTGATGGCGGGCGCCGATCACGATGGCCGCGACCGACGACGCGCCGAGCACGTTGAACGTCACCGGGTGGTTCAGCGGCCCCGCTAGGTACGCGCACGCGCCGACCGTCATCGCGGCGAGGTAGATCAACCAGGATCTGCGGAATGCGGACATGGGGCGTGCCGTTCCCACGGCGGCACGCACGCCCCGACCAGGCGGATTCGCCCGCCGAGCGCACACCCGCCGCCGGCGGATTCGATACCCCTTTACTCGACGCTTTCGCGCGGTCCTTGACCGCCGGCCGGCCACAGCGGCCTCCGGACGCGCTCCCGGCCCGAGCTTCGACGACGCGGCTGCGCCGGAAGCGGACAGCTCGGACCGAAGCAGCAGTCGCATCCTTCGTTAGGGTGGATGGCGTGGCGTCGACGCGGATCAGCCAGATCATCAACGCGCCTCGGGAACGTGTCTACGACGCGCTGCTCGATCCCACGGCTGTTGCCCGCTGGAAGGTCCCGGCGGGAATGAACTGCGAGGTGCACGAATTCGAGGCGCGCGAGGGCGGCGCGATCAGGATCTCGTTGACATACGAGGCGCCCGATCGCACAGGGAAGACGCACGGCCGCACCGACACCTACCGCGGCCGATTCGTCACGCTCGTGCCCAGCGAACTGGTCGTCGAGGCAGACGAGTTCGAGACTGACGATCCCGCGTTGCGGGGCGAGATGATGATCACCATCCGGCTCGCAGACGCAGCGGTCGGGACCGAACTCGTCGCTGTCCATGACGGACTGCCCGAGGGGGTCTCGCCTGCCGACAACGAGGTCGGCTGGCGAGAGGCGCTCGCGCGGCTTGCCGCGCTCGTCGAGTAGCGCGGGCGGCGGGTGCTGCTGCACGACGGCGGGGCGTTGTTGCCGGCCGATTTCAGTGATACGAGATAAGCTCGAGCAGGCTGCCGTCGGGGTCGCGGAAGTAGACGCTCGTCCCATCCCCGCGCGCGCCCGCGCGCCGGACTGGGCCGAGCTCGACGTCGACGCCGTGAGCGCGGAGGTGGTCGACCGCGGCGTCGATCGTTCCGGCCCAAACGAAGCAGAGGTCGCTTCCGCCCGGCTGTACCGGAAGCCGAGCAACCGGATCCGGATGCAGGCCGGGGCCATGGACGTTGAGCTGCTGCAAGCCGAAGCGGTACATCGCCGGGCCGTTCGCGTCACCGACGAGCGTCGCGCCCAGAACATCGCGATAGAAGGCATTGGAGCGGGGTCGCTCCGAGACGTGGATCACGCAGTGATCGAGGCTGATCTCCATCAGCCGCACGCTAGCGAGGCGCGCGCTACGCGAAGACCGAGAGCACCCGACGCTCATCGACGGGCGGCGCGCTACTAGCTGACTGCTGCTGTTTCCCGTGTGCGAATGCCGCTTCTGCCGTCGACGCGGTTCACACTGCGGCTCGCTACTGCGACGATGCCGCAATGGAGGAAGCCGTGCGCGCGGAACTCGACCACCTTCTCGGATACATGCGCGCCTGCCAACGGACCGTTGCCGACATCGACTCGGGGGACATATCCGGGCCTGATGTGCCGGACTCCGCGGCCTACGTGCGCGCGATGACCTGGGCGCAGGCCGCCGGCGCATTGCAGATGCTCGAAGACCTTCGCCTCATCAGCCACGAGGAGCGCGAAGCCTGGGAGCACGAAGCTCGGACGCTGGTCGAGCGACCGCCGCGACGGTAAAGAACGCCCGTACCAGGCGAGGCAACAGCCTCACGAGAACCAGCCGGGCGTGTGATGCGACCCGCCTACCTCGACCATCACGAAAGTCGTCGCCGACGGAGAGCAGTCATCAGCGCGCTTGTTTCCGCTGCGCGCTGCGGGTATTCGCACCACAGGTATGCGGCGAACTCGGCCCGGTAATCCTCGGCGGGGAACGCGCGGACCGCGACTCCAGGCGCGTCCAGGTCCAAAGAGTTGTGCACCCCGCGCAGAGGCTGAAACAGATTGTCATTGCTGGTGAAGAACAACTCGATCAGCAGCTCTGGTGCACGTCCGCGGTCCTCGGTGCCGTTACGAGCGAAGAAGTCGAGCACCGTACCCATGGACAACGACGCGTTCGATCATCAATCGACCCCGGATCTCACGACGACATGTCCTCCCCGCCAATCCACAGGCAGACCTCCCCACCTGAGCGCGGCGGCGCACCCGATGCGGCCGGAGCAGGCATGGCCTGTTGTTCGACATTGCCGACGTGCGCCCTTTGCCGCAGATCCGAACGCAGCCGGGCTGCTGCTGTCGCATGGAATCCGGTAGCCCGACGTCGGACGGCCGGACCACCGAGCCGCCGCTCCGTTCAGGCGAAGCGAGCGAAGCCGCCCGCGAGTCAGCCGCACATCTCGCGGACAACGAGCCTGTCCAGCTCGCCGCGCCCCGCGCGAGTGAGACGCCACCGCTCCTCGAAACCGGGCCTGGTCCGCTCAACAGCGCCGCGTCGAGTTGCTGCGGCCAGCCAGCGGTCAAGCTCCGCGACGCTCAGCGCAGGCCACAACGCGCGCAGCTCTACCAGCGTGGCCCCGTCCGCGACGTCGAGCACCTCAAGCAAAAAGCGGTGCTGAAGCGTCACAGATGCAAGCTACGCCGTTCCGGCAGAACCATGTGGAGGGCGCGGCGAGCCCGACTCGGCAGGATCTGGTCTTACTTACTCGGATTCTGGGGTTGGGAGGAGAACGCACGCCGCCGCGCTGCTGCTTGGAGGCATGAGGAGCAGTGCCGGCAGGGGCGCTGCCTCGCGCCTGCTCCCAGGCGAAAGGAGGAGTCGTGCCGTCGCCGGAGCCGTTGCTGCCGCCCGCGGCCGGCGTGCCGCATACGCGCGCGTTTGTGGTTGAACGTGACCGGCTGCGGGCACCAGCGTCGCGATGGCGTATG